>JAOAFK010000040.1 GCA_026416315.1 Syntrophorhabdaceae bacterium
GTCCTTTTTGAAAAACTTGCAGCCTCCCTTAATCTGAAATTCATTACAAAAAGCACCCTCATAATGATAAATAAATATATATGGCTTTATCTAAAGGCCCTTGAGCTCGACGGAATCTCTGTAGAAAGCTTGAGCGAAAAGACAAGATATATAACAAGTGCATTGAAAATCAGACAATTTTCCATAGACCAGTATGTGGACATATTCAAATTTATTTCAAAGGGCATTCAGGACATCATCCACGACTATTACATAGATGTCCATGGGATAAACCTTCCCATCATAATAAGGCAGATCATAGAAAAAGACATAAAAAAACAATGGTTTGCCCAACATCAGAATATAGAAGAGGTCATTTACCAGCAATCAGAAAATCTGCTCCGTGCCCTTGTTTCTTCGGGTTTTGGATTACAGATTTTCGATAATCTCATAAACACCATAATAAGAAACTTAAGTGCAGAATTGGAACGATTCAAAGATAATAAAGAGATCTTGAACCTTGTCATGAGATACATCCCTGAACTCGCCATATCACCCATAAACAAAAGGGATAAAAATACAGATAACCCCATACTTATAGGGAATAAAGGATATTTCTTGAAGGTACTTTCATCTTTTGAATTTCCTGTGCCACCTGGATTTATTATCACCACAGAGGTATTCAGGGGATATGACGCCGTAATTGGTTACAAATACATATTTAAAGATTTAAGCTACAGAATATCTAACGAACTTTTAAGGTTGGAGAAGATAACAGGATTGAAATATGGAAATCCATCAAATCCACTACTTCTGTCTGTTAGAAGCGGTGCAACCATCTCACTGCCAGGGATGATGAGCTCTTTTTTAAATGTAGGCATTAACGAAAAGATCGCCGATGGCTTAAGCAAAAAACCAAAATTCGAGTGGGCAGCATGGGACTCATACAGGAGATTTATCCAGGCATGGGGTATGTTCAATGGTTTAGACAGAGATATCTTTGATATGGTAATGGTGCAGTTTAAAGAGCATTATAACATTTCAAGAAAGATACAGTTCACGCCAGAACAGATGAGGGAAATAGCCATTGCTTACAGGGAGATCCTTAACAGAAACGGTGTGTTTCTCCCTGATGACCCGTACAAACAGCTTGAGCAGGCTATACTACAAGTTTTCGCATCTTGGCATTCTGAAAGGGCAAGACTGTACAGGCAGCAGATGGGTGTATCCGATGATTGGGGCACAGCGGTCATCGTCCAGAAGATGGTATTTGGAAACCTCGACAACAGTTCTGGCTCCGGTGTGATCTTCACAAGGGATCCAAAGGCCATGTCTTCTCAGGTTTCATTATATGGTGATTTTATTTTCGGGGTTCAGGGAGACGATATCGTTTCAGGCCTTGTTGAAACCTATCCCATCTCAGAAAAACAGAGAATAGCGGAAAAAAGAGAATCACCCATTTCCCTTGAAAAGGATTTCCCAGAGATATATAGAGAGCTTCTTGTTATTTCTGAAAAACTCATATATGAAAAGGGATTTAACCACCAGGAGATTGAGTTTACATTTGAAAACCCTACAAAGAATGGACTTTATATCCTTCAGACAAGGGATATGGCCCAGAGGGTGAAAAAGGCATTAAGCAAATTCAAACCAACGGAAGACCTGAAAAAATCTTATTTAGGTGCTGGCATTGGTATAGCAGGGGGTGCTCTATCGGGCAGAGCAGTGTTCAACAAAAACGATATCGAAAAATATAGAATACAAGACCCGAAAACACCGCTCATACTTTTAAGGCCAGATACAGTCCCTGATGATGTGGGCATTATACTCAAAGTAGATGGGCTTTTAACCTCAAGGGGAGGCAGCACCTCCCATGCAGCAGTCACTGTTCCACAGCTCAACAAAGTCGGGGTTGTTGGTTTTACAAAACTAAAGGTTTACGAAGATGAAGGTTACGGCATGGTAGAGGGGCATATAATAAAAAGCGGTGATTTTATAAGTATTGACGGCTACAGTGGATCAATATATATAGGTGCCCATGAAGTTATACCTGAATAAAAACAATTTAGGTTTTTTATTTGAATTTATGATGGTCCTTATTTTTTTCGTATAGGATCTTCAAGCCTTTCAGGGTTAGAAATTCATCTATCTCGTTTATGGTCTCAGAGTTCTTAAATATTAGACTTGAAAGACCACCAGTTGCTATTACATATGGGTCTGTTTTCACCTCCTGTTTCATCTTTTTCACAACACCATCTACAAGACTTGAATATCCATAAATGATGCCGGCCTGCATCGCATGGACTGTTTGTTTTCCTATTATACTTTTAGGTTTAACCAGTTCCACCCTTGGCAATTTTGATGCCCTCTCAAAGAGTGCCTCAAGGGAGATCATAATCCCCGGCACTATGGCACCACCCACATATTCACCCTTTTCTGTTATATAATCAAAGGTGGTGGCTGTTCCAAAATCTACTATGATAAGAGCCCTTTTGTGTTTATCATAACCTGCTACTGCATTTACAATCCTGTCTGCACCAAGTTCAGACGGATTTTCATATAATATGGGCATCCCTGTCTTAATACCGGGTTCAACAATAATGGGTTTTATCCCTATATATTTTCTACATAGTATCTCAAAAGGGATAAGAAGGGGTGGTACCACACATGATATGATTGCACTGTCTATCTCGTTTAACCTAATCTTTTCAATGTAGAGCAAACTATTTATTAATATTGCATATTCATCTACGGTCTTTTGTATGGCGGTACTTAATCTCCAGTGATTGATAAGCTCACTATTGTTGTATACCCCGAAAACAATATTTGTGTTACCAATATCGATTACAAGAAGCATTTTCACCCCCCATATCTTAAAATGTTGTGTCCCCGGCTATAATCCTTATTGTATTCCCTCCAATATTTAAAAGAAGTGCACCTGTTGAGTCAATGCCTTCTGAAATACCCTTTAAAATCTCACCCATCTGATTCACCTCAATGTATTTTCCGTTTATTTTAGCCTTTTGTTCCCAGATTCTACAGATTTCACTGCCACCTGATGCCTTGAATATCTCGTAATATTTTTCAAAATTATTAAGCATCAGGCCACAGAGATAGGAGCGGTCAAAAACCTTTTTTGTTTCCATATAAAGGGATGTTGCCTTAGCTTTTATTTCATCAGTAAGATCCTTTTCTTCCATATTTACATTCAATCCTATACCTGAAATTACAAACTTAACCATATCTGTTTCCGCAGATACCTCAAGGAGGGTGCCGCACACTTTTTTACCATTTAAAAGCACATCGTTTGGCCATTTGAGCGCCGGGGTGATACCGGTTATTATTTCTATTGTATCATATACGGCAAGACAAGAGATAAATGTTATGGGATAGATCCTTGATGGTTCAATGGACGGTCTCAATATAATAGACATATATATATTTTTCCCATGAGGTGAATGCCAGACCCTGTTTAGCCTTCCCTTTCCAGCTTTCTGGGATTCTGCTATGATACATGTACCTTCAGGTTTACCAGCAAGGGCAAGGCTAAAGGCCAGTGTATTTGTGGAATCAATGGTGTTTTTATAAACGATTTCTTTACCGATTATGTTTGTTTTTAGAAATCTCTCGATCTCCCAGGGAAATGGTGTTTCTGGAGTTTTTTCAAGCATATATCCTTTGCCTTTCAAAGTATTTATTTTGTATCCGTTTTTTTCAAGATTTTTCATATATTTCCATACAGCGGTTCTTGATATACCTAATCTTTCTGAAATATAATCACCCGAGACATATCCTTTATGTTCTCTCAATATACCAATGATTTTTGCTAAATTATCCATTTTCTATCCTGTCATAGTGAGAGAAAAACATGGTAAACGATGCCCTTCCCTGAGAAAGGGAACGCACATCAGTAGAATATCCGAACATGTTTGTAAGGGGGGCATGGGCATTTATAACTGTAATCTTTTCCTTTGTTATAAGGCTCAATATCTGGCATTTCCTCGCATTTAGATCGCTAATTATATCTCCTAAAAATTCATTCGGTGTTGTAACAGTAAGGGACATAACAGGGACAAGGAGCACTGGCGATGCCTCAGCGCATCCTTTTCTGAACGCCTCATATGCAGCCATCTTTAATGTGAGACGGGCAAAATCAGGGCTGCTGAATGATGCATCTTTTATAGTCACATTTATATCTGTTATGGGAAAGCCTTTTAAAATCCCAATGTTCGATGCCTCAATAATACCTTCTTCGATGGCATCTCTATATGGGTAAGCAATATGTTCCTCGGAAATATTGGATGTAATAATAATACCATCACCTCGTATGCCAGGAGAAATATTTAGAGAAACATACCCCTTATGATTTATATTGTTTATAGCCTTTTCAAAAGTATGTTCTATCTGGACTGTCTTTTCGATGGTCTCTTTATAGACAACCTGAGGTTTACCCACATGGATATCAATACCGAAATCATCTTTAATCCTTCTTGCAATTACATCAAGGTGGAGCTCACCCATGCCGGACACAACAGTCTGATATGAATCTTCATCTGTTTTTAACACAAAGGTGGGGTCTTCTTCGGAGATCTTCTTTAGGGCAAGCATGAGTTTATCCTGATCCACATTCCTTTTGGGTTCAATGGCAATGGAAATAACAGGTTGATAGATATCTATGGGTTCTAAAAGGATGGGCCTTGTCTTTACAAGGCTGTGGCCTGTGGAGGTCTCTTTTAATCCCACTATCCCCACTATTGCCCCAACAGAAGCCTCATCTATCCTTTCCCTGTGATTGGCATGTATCCTGTATATCCTCGAAATCTTCTCCTTTTTATTGAGATTTACATTATAGACATCATCCCCCACCTTTATCTCGCCAGAATATATCCTGATATAAACGAGTTTTCTTCCCTCGTCCATAACCACCTTAAATGCAAGGGCTGAAAAATCTTCTGTACTTTTGGCCTCCCTTATCTCCTCTTCACCCGTTTCTGGATTCTTCCCTTTTACAGGTGGAATATCAAGGGGTGATGGTAGATAATTAACAACTGCATCAAGTAAGGGCTGTATACCCTTGTTACGCAGTGCTGCACCCCCCAAAACAGGCACGCACTTCATGGCAATGGTGTTTTCTCTTATTATCTTGTGTATTAAATCCTCATCAATATCCGCGCCACCGAGATATAATTCCATAAATGTGTCATCAAGGAGGGATAGTTTTTCTAATAGCCTTTCCCTGTACTCTTGAGCAGCCTTTTTGTATATGTCTGGAATACTGATGTATCTGTATGTAGCTCCCATTGTGTCATCGTCCCACACAATCCCCTGCATCTTTATTAGATCAATCATACCGAAGAAACCGTCTTCCTCGCCCATGGGTATCTGAATTATTATGGGGTTTGTGGCGAATTTTTCTATCATCATATCCACCACATTAAAAAAATTCGCCCCAATTCTATCTAATTTATTGATAAAGGCAATCCTCGGGACTCTATATTTATCTGCCTGATGCCACACTGTTTCAGACTGGGGCTCAACCCCACCTACACCGCAAAACACAGCTATAACACCGTCAAGGACACGAAGGGAACGTTCTACCTCAATAGTAAAATCCACATGGCCTGGAGTATCTATGATCTGTATCTCATGGTCTTTCCAGTAACAGGTTGTTACAGCAGATGTGATAGTGATACCCCTCTCCTGTTCCTGGGGGAGATAATCCATGGTGGCAGTGCCTTCATGAACCTCACCGATTCTATGGGTTTTACCTGTATAATAGAGGATTCTCTCTGTGACTGTAGTCTTTCCTGCATCTATATGGGCTGCAATACCTATGTTTCTTATCCTTTTTAGTCTCTGGAGTTCTTTTTTCATGGACATAAAGATATAGACTGTTTAAGTATGGAAAGTCAATATTTTAAGGTGGGTCTTTATCCAGTTCCCCTTATCCTCTCCACAGACCGCACACCTTTTATCTTCTGGATGGACTTGATGATCTTCTGAAGTTGTGCCATGTTTGATATTTCGATCTCATACACACCGATAGCAGTTCTGTCAGGGTGCGTTAATGCATTGGCACTTAATATGTTTATCTTATTAGATGACATGGTAGTACTTATATCAGACAGTAGTCCCTTTCTGTCCTCACCCACTATTTTAAGCTTCACAGGATAAGTGAGGTTTTTATTGAGTTCCCATGAGACCTCCACCCTTCTCTTTTCGTCATAGGTATGGACATTAGGACAATCCTCCACATGGATTGTAAGACCCCTGCCCCTTGTGATAAAACCAAAGATTTTGTCCCCTGGTATAGGGTTGCAACATTTTGCAAATTTTACGACAAGACCATCTATGCCTTTAATCTTTATGGCGGTGTCTTTTGGCTTTGTTATGCTTTTTAAAATCTGCTTTATCTTACCAGGTTTTGATTCTTCTGGCACATATTTTCCTATGATCTGCAATGGTGTATGGATTCCATATCCCACATCGGCAAATAGGTCTTCAATGGTGTTATAACTGAACTCTTTTGCAAGGGATTCCAACTCACCTGATCTCAACATCTTGGTAAAGCTCAAATCATATTTGGCCATCTCTTTTTCTAATAACATTTTACCGAGTTCAATGCTCTTTTCCCTCTGTTCTGTCTTTATCCACTGTCTTATCTTTGTCTTTGCCCGTGAAGTCTTAACAAAATTTAGCCAGTCTTTACTTGGTCTATGGGAAGGGCTTGTCTGGATCTCAACAATATCACCGCTTTTTAATTCATATTTAAGGGGGACCATCTTACCATTTACCTTTGCACCTACACAGGTATGGCCAAGCTGTGTGTGAATTGCATAAGCAAAATCAACAGGCGTCGAACCTCTTGGTAATTCCTTCACATCACCCTTGGGTGTGAAAACATAAATGTCGTCAGGGAACAGGTCTATTTTGAATATCTCAAGAAATTCTTTATCATCCTTTAGTTCCTGCTGCCATTCTATAACTCTTCTTAACCACTGAAATATTTTATCCTCTTTTGCATCAAAGATCTTCCCTTCTTTATATTTCCAGTGGGCAGCAATACCTTCCTCGGCTATTTTGTGCATTTCGTGTGTTCTAATCTGGATCTCCATCTTTTCTCCATAAGGACCTACAACCTTTGTATGGAGGGATTGGTACATATTGGCCTTGGGAAGGGCTATATGGTCGCTGAATTTGCCAGGAATGGGTTTAAAGAACGAATGTATATAGCCTAATGCCTCATAACACTCTTTTACTGTATTAACAATGACCCTAAAGGCGGTTAAGTCATATATTTCATCTACATCAATACCTTCTGTTACCATCTTTCTGTATATGCTGTAATATCTCTTTGCCCTGCCTGAAACCTCTGCATTGATCCCTTCTTCAGCAAGTCTTTTCTTTATGATATCGATCACCTCATTTATGTACTGTTCCCTCTCCTTTCTCTTTTTCACAAGCTTTTGGGCGATGAGATTATATTCAAAGGGCTTTAAGTATTTAAAGGCTATGTCCTCTAATTCCCCCTTTATCCATTCTATACCGAGCCTGTGGGCAAGGGGAGCATATATTTCAAGGGTCTCCTTTGCAATTTCAAGTTGTTTTTCTTCCGAGAGAAAATGGAGGGTCTGCATATTGTGATATCTATCAGCGAGTTTTATAAGAATGACCCTGATATCCTTACTCATGGCAAGGATCATCTTTCTAATATTTTCTGCCTTTGAATCAACACCTGATTTCATCTGGATCTTACTTATCTTTGTAACGCCGTCAACGATTTCAGCGATCTCTTTTCCAAAGTATCTCTCAATCTCTTCTTTACTCACATATGAATCTTCTATGGTATCATGAAGAAGACCCGATATAATGCTTGGGACATCAAGGTTCATCTTTGTAAGGGTGTAGGCAACTTCAAGGGGATGAAGCAGATAAGGTTCTCCTGACAGACGTACCTGACCTTTATGTGCCTGGGCAGAAAAAATGTATGCCTTTCTTAATAATTCAAGGTCTGCTTCAGGATTGTATTTTGTTATCTCCTCTATTATATCGTTAAACCTTACCATTTTTCGCCCATCTAAAATATAATACAGGGTTTGAGTGTTTTGAAACCTCAAGGATGCCTGCCTTTTCAAAGATAAATTTTTCCTTTAGCCCATTTTTAGTGTCTTCTGATATGAGTATCTCATCTTTAGAGGCAATCTTCTGTAACCTTGCCGCTATATTCACAGGCATCCCTATGGCAGTATATTCTTTCTTTGACACAGAACCGAATATGCCAGTTACTACATAACCGGTACTTATGCCAATACCTATATCAATTCCTGTTTTAGAATTCTTTACATACTCCAACATCTCTATGGCACACGATACTGCATTTATTTCGTGTCCATCGGAGTTCACCGGTGCACCGAAAAGGGCCATAACACTATCTCCAATGTATTTATCCACCATCCCTCCATGTTTTTTTACTATGGCACTCATGGGTTGAAAATAACGGGTGTTTAAAAGATGAGCAAGCTCATCAGGTGACATCACAGAGGAGAGTTTTGTAAACCCCCTTATATCAGAAAAAAGTATTGTTATCAATGATAATTTTGGTTCAAGGTGTTTTGGTTCCAGAAGTAATTTGTTGAAGATATCCGGTGCTATGAATTGCCTCATCTTTCTTTTCAAATAATACTCTTTTATCTTCCACTTAAGCTCTCTGTTTTCAAAGGGTTTTGTGATAAATCCATCTATACCTGCGTCAATTGCCTTTATGGAGGATTCAAGGGTACCGTATCCTGTAAGGATAATCTTTGTGGAATCGTAATGTATTTTATTTATCTCTTCTATGGTCTTTATTCCATCTATTCCGGGCATAATAAGGTCGCATATCACCACATCAAGGATTGTAGGATTTTTCTGGATAATATTTAATGCCTCTTCACCGCTTGGGGCAGTTTGAACTGTATGCCCGTCTTCTTTCAGTATCCTTGTAAGGGATCTCCTTATACCATCCTCATCGTCTACAACAAGGATACCTAATTTCATCTTTGTCTTTCTCCAGTATTTACATATTATAATAAGACCTGAAAAATGACAAGTATTAATTGCCTTTCATTTTTGTGTTAATTTAGATAATATAGAACAGATGACATCGAGACACGAAATAGAGATAAACGGACAGATAGAACGCATCACCTATACAAATGAAGAAAATGGTTACACCATTGCAAAGGTGAAGGTAAAGGGAAGAAATGATCTCATAACCATAGTAGGAACCATGTTCTCTGTTTCTCCAGGAGAAATTTTAAGAATAAAAGGATTCTGGGATCATCATCCAAAATATGGTGAACAATTCAAGATTACAGATTATGAAACATTAATACCCGCTACTATAAAGGGTATAGAGAAATATCTTGGCTCCGGGATGATAAAGGGTATAGGGCCTGTTATGGC
>JAOAFK010000048.1 GCA_026416315.1 Syntrophorhabdaceae bacterium
TGATTATGGGGGGTGGAACAGAACTTCTGCCGAGGATGAAATTGAGATTAATAAATCCTGAACATATCATCTCTGTCTTAAATATAAAAGAATTGGGAAAGATAAAAATTAACAAAGAGAAAGAAATCGAAATAGGTGCAAGTGTAAAAATTGCAGACATATCAGGATTTTTTTTAAAAAACAAACAATTTCATAGCATTTATCAGGCATCAGAGATGGTTGCCACCCAGCAGATAAGAAATATGGCTACTGTTGGTGGAAATATATTTCAGCATACACGATGTAAATTTTATAATCGCTCATGGCAATGGCAGAAAACCGTGCCACCCTGCTATAAAAGGGGTGGAAATGTATGTCATGCTGTTAAAAACAGCAAAAAGTGTTTTGCCGTATACCAAGGAGATTTAGCGCCTGCACTTATCTCATTGGATGCAAGGGCCGTATTTTTATCAGCCAATCACCAAAAAATTCTGCCAATAGAAAAGATATTTACAGGAAATGGTATAGAACCATTTAATATTAAAGACAGCGTATTGATTAAAATCATTTTGTCTGAAAACCAAGGCGATTATTTTTCCATTTATAAAAAATACAGGATAAGGAATGGAATGGATTTTCCCCTTGCCGGTGTTGCAGCTGCAGTGAAATTTAAAAACAGAAAGGTCTGCGATATAAAATTGTGTTTGACAGGTATCTCACAAGCACCGGTAGTTTTAAAATTTTCAGAAGATTTTATTTTTAAAAGAAAAATATACAAAGATTTAGCCTTTGAAATAGCAGATATGGCATACAAACATGCCCATCCTGTTGATAACGTTGAAGGCAATCATGAAACAAGAAGATTGATGATTAAGCAGATGGTATTCGATGCATTAACAGAGATAATAATGAAATATGGGATATGAAAAAAAAGCAGAAAGAAAGACTGATAAAATTAAATATAAACAATAAAGAATACAGTGTTCTTGTAGAGGATAGAGATACGCTCCTTGAAGTATTGAGAGATAAACTTATGTTAACAGGCACAAAGGATGCTTGTGGAATGGGAGAATGCGGGGCTTGCACTGTTTTGCTCAATGGAAAGCCTGTTCTTTCCTGTATTATCCTTGCCTTAGAGGCCAGAGGAAAAAAGATTAATACCATTGAAGGCCTTACAGAAGAGGGAACCCTCACTGACTTACAGAAGGCATTTATAGAATACGGTGCCATTCAATGTGGTTATTGTACACCTGGGATGCTTATGTCAGCAACTGCCCTTTTGAATACTAAAATAGAGCCTACAAGAGATGAGATAAAGAAGGCCATTGAGGGCAACATTTGCAGATGCACAGGCTACAATAAAATTATAGATGCCATTGAAGCTGTAAGAGACAGAAGGGTTAAAGATAAAAATGATAGGTAAACGCATTCCAAGAATAGATGGTCCTGCAAAGGCAACAGGTAGTGCCAAATATACAACGGATATTTATTTTCCAGACATGCTTGTGGCAAAGATGTTAAGAAGCCCCTTGCCCCATGCAAAGATTCTCAATATTGATATATCAAAGGCCAAAAGGGTTCCAGGTGTAAAGGCTATAATTACGGGAAAAGATGCCTGGGATATAAAGCATGGTTTTGTGGAAACACCTCGTTACCCTGCAGATCAGTATTGTCTTGCTAATGACAGAGTTAGATATATAGGAGAAGAAGTTGCATGTGTTGCAGCAGTAGATGAAGATACAGCACTCGAGGCAATAGATGCAATCCATGTAGACTATGAAGAGCTTCCTGCAGTATTTGATATATTTGAGGCAATAAAACCCGATGCACCTGATATACACGAATTTAGACTACCAGATTTAACTGAACCTTACAAAAATGTAGGTGGAAGATGTGCAAACTCTTATGGGGATGTAGAACAGGCATTTAAAGAGGCATATTTAATAAGAGAGGATAGATTTGAATCTCAACTGAGAACCCATTGCTATTTAGAGCCTCAAGCAACGGTGGCATATTACGATATAAACGGAAAATTAAATGTATGGACATCGAGCATGGGTGTTTTCAGAAAAAGGATGCACCTTTCAAAAACCCTCAGTTTACCTTCAAACAGGATACGTATTCATAAGACATATGTGGGTGGGGCATTTGGTGGAAAGATAGACCTTTTTTCTCATGAGTTTTGTACATCCCTTATCTCTATAAAAACAGGAAAACCTGTGAAATATGTTGCAGAAAGGGATGAGATATTCTCCTATTTTAGGCATGGACAGCCCATGGTGATAGACCTTAAAACAGCCGTTGCAAAAGACGGTACAATATTGGGTCAGAAGGTGAGATGTTATAATAGCTGCGGAGCCTATAGGGGTAGTGGCGTAGTATGTATATTTTTATGTTGGGGGTTTTTGATAATCCCATATAGAATACCGAATCTCGACTACATTGGTTATTCCATCTATACGAACAATCCTGTCAGGGCACCTCAGAGAGGCCACGGTGCACCACAGATGCGTTTTGCCGTGGAATCACAGATGGATATAATTGCTGAGGAATTAGGTATGGATCCCATTGAGATAAGGCTCAAAAATGCA
Organism: Syntrophorhabdaceae bacterium; assembly: GCA_026416315.1. Classification (GTDB taxonomy): domain Bacteria; phylum Desulfobacterota; class Syntrophorhabdia; order Syntrophorhabdales; family Syntrophorhabdaceae; genus JAKORG01. The sequence goes on from JAOAFK010000048.1 coordinate 2,571, forward strand.
AGAAGAAAGGGAGAAATACTGCCAAATGGAGATACAGTAAAAAATGCAGGGCTCATAGAGTGTATAGAAGAGGCGGTCAAAAAAATTGATTTTAAGAATAAATGGGCCAAAAACATAGAAGATAGAAAAAATGACAATAAAAAAAGGATAAGAAGGGGTATAGGGCTCGGTATAAGTGGGTATTTCACAGGCACCCTTATATACCCCAATAACTCTGCGGCGATAATCAAATTCAATGATGATGGCACTGTAAAATGCCATACTGGTGCCTTAGACATAGGTCAGGGCGCAGAGACGATCATAACGCAGATTATTGCAGAAGAGTTATCCCTTGATGTAGGTGATATTGAGCTTATATCTGGTGACACGGATACAACACCTGTTGATATAGGTTCATGGATCAGTGGACTCACATATGTAACAGGGAATGCTGTGAAGAAGGCGGCTATAGATGCAAAAAATCAACTTCTTACCTCAGCAGCAAAGATTTTAGATGTAGATAAATCCCATCTCGAGATAAAAGATAAAAAGATATTTATAAAAGAAAATCCTGATAAATCAGTGACCTTTGCACAGGCAATCGCAAGGCACATAAGGGATTATAAAGGTGATCCTATTATAGGTAAAGGTTTTTTTAGAGGACTTAAGGATGCGGAGCATGGTCCGAGCCTGAAAAATGCAAAGGGTGCATGGAGTGATAGCTATGCCTTTGATGCCCAGATTGCCGAGGTGGAAGTAGATATGCTTACAGGAAAGATAAGGGTTATAAAAGCATTAACCGCTCATGATTGTGGTTTTCCCATAAACCCGTTGCTTGTAGAATGTCAGATAGATGGCCAGGTCTCCATGGCAGCGGGTCAGGCATTATCAGAAGAGGTTATCATGAAAAATGGGATTACCCTGAATCCATCTTTTCTTGAATACAAATTACCCCTTGCAGTTGAAATGATAGAAAACGATTATATTGACATTATCACAGAAGAATATAAAAAAGACCATCATTTTATTACAAAAGAGGTGGGAGAAGGATATGTATCTGCAATTCTTGCGGCTATTGCCAATGCGGTATATAACGCATCTGGATTCAGGGCAAAAAAATTGCCCATCACATTAAAACCTGACCTTAAATTTCTTACCACTTAGTCGATAATTTCCCCTGACCTTACGCACTACTTCTAATCCGAGGACCTCAATGCCCTATCAATATTGTCTCGGCCTTTTTCTAATCTCTTCAGTCTTTACATTTCCACACTGTAACTGTCTGGAACCTGGCCACATGAACACAGTAAGAGATATCAACAGCAATCAGTGCAGTTGTTTCTGCATTAACAAAATCCTTTAGGTCATTGTGTTTTGCCTCATAGATCCTTTTCATTTCCTCCATTATTTTACCTTTTTTGAGAATCTTTGCCTTACCTACTATGGTTACAGCCTCAGTATCCATGAAGTTCCCTGTAGTTGTAGCCCTGTTATCTATAAGGAGGGCTACATATCTTGACCCCTGGATATTTTTATATTTTTTTGTGTTCCTCGGGGTGGCAAAGATAATGGTCTTTAGATCATCGGTGAGGACAAAGTTTACAAGGGAGGTATAGGGCATATCATCTCCCCAAGTAGCAAGGACAGCAATATTTTCAGTGCTGTTTAAATATCTTAATCTATCTGGGACCGAGACAAAACCCTTGATAGTATTCAGGGGGAGGTCGTGTTTGTCTTTCATCATATTCTATGATTACTATATTATCAATAAATAATTCAAGATTTTAATTTTGGCCTGCTCTTTTAGATGATATCTTAAGTCCTCGCCTTGAGCATATCCTTAAGCATAAGTTCAGGCGAATCCTGTATGCCTGCCTCTTTCTGCATCTTTGTCCTGGCTGCACAGAAATCACCACCATTTATAATAGAATTGCCTCCATGGGTCGGCATCTTTTCTATAACAACTACGCTTGATCCTGCATTTCTTGCTTATATGGCAGCTGCAAGACCTGCAAAACCACTTCCAATTATTACAACATCATAGGCCTCATCCCGTTTTTTAGGTATTTCTTCCTTTGCCTCTGCATTCTTTGATGTAAGGCCAAGCCCACTTAGATTGCACCTGTTGCTGCTGCAATCCCTGTTGTAGATTTAAGAAAATCACGTCTTGACACATCTTTTTGCCCCTTGAAATGATTACTCATCTTTACCTCCCTGTCTGATTGAGCTTGTAAAGTATAATCCCGATAGATTACAATTATTTTCATCTTTGATGATAAATTATCTCGAACTGCCAAAGACCGCTGCACCAAATGCAGCGGTTATCTGAGGTTCTTCAGCAACAAAACAACTGGCTCCAAGTTCCTTCTCTATAGCCCTTACAAGACCTATGTCTTTTGCCCCTCCTCCTGTTATGGCATATTCTGGTATAAGGCCTACCCTATATGCAAGATTTATTATCTTTGAGGCCATTGCCTTATGGATCCCTGCAATAATATCTGCTGGTAGAGCACCTTCTGATATCCTTGATACTGCCTCTGATTCGGCAAAGACTGCACATGCTGTAGTAAATTCAACTGGTTTTGTAGAGGAAAGGGAGAGCCTTCCCAGTTCTTCTATGGGGATATGCAAGATTTTGGCAGAAATCTGTAGGAATTTTCCGCTACCCCCTGCACATTTCTCATTCATTATGAAGTTTACTATCCTGCCATCATCATGTACCCTGATTACCCTTGTAAACTGTGCCCCCACATCAATAATAGTTCTTACAGATGGGAAGAGGATATTTATACCTTTTGCATGGCAGGACATATCAGATGGTCTATCAGAGGCCATATCTACCATAGAGGCACCATAGCCTGTTGCTACAGTTGATGTTATATCATTTTTAGAAATACCATACTTTTTCAGCGCTATATCCACTGCATCCTGGTAAGCCCTTCTGTAATCGCCACCAGATGGGACTATGGCGTAAG
>JAOAFK010000001.1 GCA_026416315.1 Syntrophorhabdaceae bacterium
TGTTGAGGTGGGTTCTGCTACACTTACAGGAAGCGGAAATAATTTTTCCACCCTTGCCATGAACAATGTAAAGTTCTTCTCTACTGCGCAAGGTCAGGCACCTGTTGTATGGGCAACAAACGATGTTACAGGACAATACTCGGCACCGCCTGCTTTAGGCCAGGCAATCAATTTAACAGGTGGTGGTTTAAATGCAGGCTTTACCTTCAAGCAGTGGCATACAACAGGTGATAATGCCGGTAAATGGCTTGCAACGGTGAGTGGTAGTGGAAACCTAAGCAACATGAACATCCAGTTCTTCGGTGCATCAGCAGGAAAAGGTGCAACTTCAACATCAGGCACAATAAATGGTACAGCAGCAGGCCTTGCAAGACAGAACTGAATGAATTTTTGAGGGCGCCTGCATAAACATGTATGCGCCCCTCTTTTAAAATTAATATATTTTCTAACCAAAGGAGTTTTTTATGAAAAAATATTTATTATTGTCTTTTTTTATACTCATTTCATTTTTAATCTCTTCTGAACTACATGCAAGCACCCTAAAAATAGGGGTATTTGATATGCAGAGGGTACTTACAGAATCACGAACTGCCCAGAGGTATCGCCAGGAATTTCTATCCAATATTGAGCTCAGGGGTAAGCCCCTTGTTGCAAAAGAAGAGGCCATAAGAAAGATGGAAGAAAAATTAAAAAACGAAGGCCCAAGGATGACCCCGGATGATAGAAGGTCTTTAGCTGAAAAGATTGAAACAGAAATAAAGGAACTCAGAAGACAAAGGGAAGACATTGATATTGAGCTCAAAAAAATAGACCAGAACCTCACCCAGAAGGTGATGCAGGAGTTAAACAAGGTGATTCAGGACATTGCTGTAAAGGGAAACTATGATATTATATTCGAAAGAAGTGCAGCCGGTATCGTCTATGTGAAAAACGTCCATGATATCACATCAAAAATCATCGAGGCCATGAAATAAATTATATATTGAATTTAACCCACCGTGAGCTTATTTTATTTAAAAAACAGACTTTTTTTGATACAATAACCTATTATGGCACAGAAAAAATTAAAAAATCCTAAAAAAAAGACAAAAAATGTATTTCTCGAGCTGAAGGAAAAAAATAAGCTCAAGGACAAAAAGACAAAAAGCTTCACCTTTCTCTATTTCGTCATTGCCTTCATCGCCATTGTCATTATAAACAGCTATATCTTCAAGACAGAGGTAAAAAACATACCTTACAGTGAGTTTAAAGAACTCATCCCTTCGGGTAAAATCAGTGACCTCATTATAGACACAGAGACAATCCAGGGCACGCTATTACTTGAGGGTGGAAAAAAAACAAAATTTCTTACAAGCAGGGTGGAAGACCCTGAGCTTGTAAAGCAACTACAGGAAAATAAAATCAAATATACAGGCTATTATGAAAACAAAATCATAAAGGCCATTGTATCCTGGGTGCTGCCTTTTGCCATAATCATTCTTATATGGAATCTCCTTTTAAGACGGATGGGTGGTGCACCATCAAGTGTCCTCAATTTTGGCAAAAGCAGAGGGAAAATCTACGGTGAGGATGAGATAAAAATTACATTTGACGATGTGGCAGGTGTGGATGAGGCAAAAGAAGAATTAAAAGAAATCATAGAATACTTGAGAAACCCCAATAAATTCTTAAATATAGGTGGAAGGATACCAAAGGGGATACTCCTTGTAGGTCCACCTGGCACAGGAAAGACACTTCTTGCAAAGGCTGTAGCGGGTGAGGCAAAGGTGCCCTTTTTCAGTATGAGCGGCTCAGACTTTGTGGAGATGTTTGTGGGTGTAGGTGCTGCAAGGGTTAGAGACCTCTTTGCCCAGGCTCAAGAAAAGGCTCCCTGTATCATATTCATCGATGAGCTCGATGCCCTGGGAAAGGCAAGGGGCATTAACCCCCTTTCCTCCCATGACGAGAGGGAGCAGACCTTAAACCAGCTTTTGGCGGAGATGGATGGCTTTGATACAAAAACAGGTGTTATAATAATGGCCGCTACAAACAGACCTGAAATACTTGATCCTGCACTCCTTCGTCCTGGAAGATTCGACAGACACATCCTTGTGGACAGACCCGACATAAAAGGAAGGGAAGAGATACTGCAGGTGCACATAAAGGGTGTTAAGATTGCCAAAGATGTGGATTTAAAGGTCATTGCTGCAAGAACCCCGGGCTTTGTAGGGGCAGACCTGGCAAATCTCGTGAATGAGGCAGCACTCTTAGCAGCAAGAAAAAATAAAAATTCTGTAACCATGGAGGATTTTGAAGAGGCCATAGACAGGGTTGTGGCAGGCCTTGAGAAAAAGAAGAGGGTGATGAGTAAAAAAGAAAAGGAGATCGTTGCATATCATGAGACAGGTCATGCATTGATGGCAGAGTTTTTAGAGACAACGGATCCTGTGCACAAGATATCCATTATACCGAGAGGCATTGCAGCCCTTGGTTATACCATGCAACTACCCACTGAAGATAGATATCTCATGACAAAAAAAGAACTCCTTGATAGATTGTGTGTCCTTTTAGGTGGAAGGGTGGCAGAAGAGATAGTATTCGGTGAGATTTCAACAGGGGCACACAATGACCTGTATCGGGCAACAGATATTGCAAAGTCTATGGTAAAGGAATACGGCATGAGCGAAAAGCTTGGTTATGTTACATTTGAAAAGGATAGAAAACCCTTGTTTCTTGATATCGCGCCGTCTTTTTCTGGCAAAGATTACAGCGAGGAGACGGCAAGGGAGATAGACAATGAAATAAAGGCCATAATCGATGGTGCATACAGAAAAACTAAGGAAATGCTCATGTCAAACAGGGAACTTTTAGACAAGGTGGCCCAGACCTTGCTTGAAAAGGAATCCATAGACGGTGAAGAATTAAGAAGATTGATTAAGGGTGATAAGGTTGGAGAGGACGCAGATCAATCAGGAAAAAAACAAGATTGATTTAATAAAAGAATCGATCTGTGTTTATAAAAAGTGCATAGAATGCAAAACCCTTTACAGAAACGGTAAGCTCTGCTTTTCCCATATTGAGGATTTTGTAGACGATAGGGGCAGAAGCTGTCTTTACAGGTTAAAAGAGATGTGCCATACCCTGTACAGGAAATCAAATGAAGCAACTTATAAAGAAAAGCTCTATGATATGACTGTTGGTTATATTTTCCATGAGGCCATGAAATTAAGGGAAAACCTCTACCAGCTTGAATACTACAGGCCAAATTATGCAAAAGAAATTGCCCAGCTTACAGAGATAGAAAAAAAGATCATCCATGAAATAAATGCACTGACAAAAAAAACAGAAAAAAGGTTGAACGAGGGCTTTAAAGAGATAAAAAGGCTTTTAAAAGAGCTTGTAGCACAGCTTAAAGACCTAATAAAGCTCTACAAAGACAGCTATCTCATGCCGAGATTTATCCTTGAAAACCAGAAAGACCTCATAATGGTCTTCGGGAAAAAGGGGTATGAAAGACTGATAAACGAACTATATAGGGATGGCATGGAGCTTTTAATGTTCAAGGCTGCAAAAAGCTATTTAGAAAGTGAATACTATGACATATCAAAAGGCCTTTTGAAAAAGGTCATTGCCCTCAACAAAAACAATGATATTGCAAGGTTCCTTTATCTTTACGCTTCAGCGTATTATTTCTATTTTAAAAACAGATTTCAAAAGGCATTGAATTTTGCAAAAAATGCATTATCTATACATATAAGCACAGAAGGTGAAGATTTGACACCATACAGAGAGAAACTTATTGAGCTTTTGTCCGATATTGAAAGGGAATTAAAGAGAAAAAAAATGGAATAAGGAGGAAGGCCTATGCCTATTTATGAATATATCTGTGAAAAATGTGGTAATGAATTTGAGGTCATCGTATTTAAAGACGAAAAACAGAGTTGCCCTAACTGCGGGGCCGAAAACCCCACTAAAAAGATGTCTTCCTTTGGTTTTGCCGTAGGATATAAATTTAAATCCTCTGCTTCGAGCTCAAAAGGGTCTTGCGCAGGTTGTGGCTCCACAAGCTGTTCATCCTGCTCATAAAAACATTGCATTGAGTCTTTAATGATGAACCTTTAATAAAAGGTTGGACTCTTTTTTTGGTTAATCTGTTAAACAAAATTAAAAGACTTGTTGTTGAAAAAGAACTCATAAAACCCGAAGAAAAAGTCCTTGTAGGGGTTTCAGGGGGCATAGACTCTGTAACCCTGTTCCATATACTTTATGCCATGGGCAAAGAGATGGGTTTTACCACAGGTATCGCCCATGTGAATCACCTTTTAAGGGGAGAAGAATCTGAAAGGGACGAAAGATTTGTGGCCGAGCTTGCCTGGCATCATCATGTGCCTTTTCACATAGAAAGGTTTGATGTAAGGACATATGCAAGGCAAAGGGGTCTATCCATCCAGCATGCGGCAAGGGAAATAAGGTATACATTTTTTAATAATCTCGCGAAAAATCATCATTATAACAGGATTGCCATAGCCCACAACCTTGACGACCAGGTGGAGACCTTTATTTTAAGGCTTATCAAGGGCACTGGCATTAAAGGGCTTTCGTCGATTCCTGTTGAAAGAGGCCTGATAATAAGACCCCTTTTATATACCTATCGAAGTGAGATAGAAGACTATGCAAGGCAGCATAAAATTCGCTATGTTGAGGATTCTTCAAACAGGAAAACCTATTATGAGAGAAATTTTATAAGAAAAAACATAATCCCCCTCATGGAAACTCTCAATCCATCTTTTAAGGAAAAGGTGTTTCTTCTTTTAAATGACATAACACGCATCAACAGTATATTTGAAAAAAAATCCAATGATTTCATTGAAGAACACACATATTCCGATAAAGAAGATATAAACAGTGATAGGGAAGGGCTTACAGGATTAGACCCTGAAACCCGCTTCAGGGTTTTAAGGGAGATTGTAAGCAAATTAGAACCTGTGTTTATACTTCAGAGGGAACATACCCGTCAGATAGAAAACATACTTTTTTCAAAAAGACCAAATGTATCCGCGCATCTACCATACAGCATAATGGTTAAAAGAAAGTACAATAAAATTGTTTTTACTAAAAAACCTCAAGAGGGAAAAATTGAATACATAACTGATTTAAAAGAGGGCATAAACTTCCTCGAGCCATTGGGTATCATCATTGAGGTAGAAAAATATTCAAAAAAGGATCTTATGCCCTTTATAAACCCTGTGGAGGGGCGATTTAATGAAAACATAGCCTTTTTCGATTATGATAAAATGGGCAGACTTTCTGTACGCACCTTTAAAAACGGTGACAGGTTTATACCCCTTGGTATGAAGGACAGGATAAAGGTAAAAGACTTTTTCATATCTAAAAAGATACCCCTTGAGGAGAGAAAAAAGATCCCCTTTTTATTATCCGATAATGAGATTGCATGGATCATAGGATACAGGATTGATAACCGTTTCAGGGTGACGGAAAAGACAGAACATATATTAAAGGTGCAGGCCTTACCCATACATAAAGAAACATAATAAAAATATCATGATCATCCATACTTCAGAGAAAAACCCGTGGGTTGTCTTGATTCACGGCCTTGGTGTAAGTGAAAAGGTATGGTTTAATCCTTTAGATGAAAGGGCACTATTTGTATCCTTTAAAATGCTCCTCAAAGATGAAAAAAACATTACACCCTTTGCCGAAAGACTAAAAGGTGCATATAACATATTAAGCTGGTCACAGGACAAAGAAAGCACCATAGATGAGGCAGCAGCGGAACTAAAAAACATATCCCTTATGTTGAATAATAAAAAATTTTTAATCCTTGCCCATTCAAGGGGAGGTCTTGTGGCACGAAGGGCCATTCAATTATATAACTTGAAACCAATGGCCTTGATCTGTTTGTCATCACCCCATTTTGGTAGTAGTTTTGCAGATTTAGTAATTAAACACTCAAAATGGTTATCCATTATGATGCCCTCGCTAAAAGGGTATCTAACATCCATAGAAGAATTGTGTACCCATTCGACATTCATAAAGGCCCTTAACTCTGAAGATGCATTAAAAAAAGAGGACCATGTGAAACATTACGATATATACGGCAATTCCACCATATACACAAAAATATGGTTTATAAATATACTCGGTTCAGTAGAGAGGGTCCTCGGTAAGAAGGCCATTGATGAATGGAGGTATGGTTTGGGTGATGGCTTTGTATCTGTAAAATCAGGGGTATCACCGTTGACGCCAGAAAAAAATGCCTATTTACTCCCTTTAAATCATCTCAATATTTTAATTGACAACAAAACATGGGATATTGTAAAGAGTATCCTCACGGAGGCATTTAACAGTTAACCCTCCGTAAAAATTTAAAGGAGCCACATATGTTATCAAAAAGAGCCCGGGCATTAAAACCATCTCCTACCTTGGCAATCAGTGCAAAAGAAAAGGCTTTAAAGGCAAAGGGACTTGATATTGCAGGGTTCGGTGCAGGAGAGCCTGATTTTGATACCCCCCAACATATAAAACAGGCAGCAATAGATGCCATAAACAAAAACTTCACAAGATATACCCCTGCATCAGGTATTGATGAGCTTAAGGATGCGGTCATAGAGAAGTTTAAAAGGGATAATGACCTTTCATATAAAAGGGATGAGGTCATCATTTCCTGCGGTGGTAAACATGCATTGTTCAATCTATTTGAAGCCCTTTTCGAGGAAGGGGATGAGGTGCTCATCCCTGTGCCTTACTGGGTATCGTACCCTCCTATGGTGGAGCTCACTGGCGCAAAACCTGTGCTTGTAGAAACAGATGAAAAAGAGGAATATCAGGTTACACCAAGTCTACTGAAAAGATACATAACAAGAAACACAAAGGCCATAATCTTAAACTATCCATCAAATCCCGTTGGCTCTGTGTACTTTAAAGAAAACCTTGAGGCAATAGGAAAAATCGCTGTAGAGAACAATCTATATATCATATCCGATGAGATCTATGAAAAACTCACATACGATGAATATGAACACATAAGCATTGCCTCTATGGACAATGCCTTTAAGGAAAGAACGATTATCTGTCATGGTGTATCAAAGACATATGCCATGACAGGCTGGCGCATAGGCTTTGCTGCAGGACCTTCTGAAATCATCAAGGCCATGGCAAACATTCAAAGCCAAAGCACATCAAACCCCACATCCATCTCACAGATGGCTGCCCTTGCGGCTCTTACAGGCCCACAAGATTTTATAACTGTCATGGTGGATGAGTTCAAAAAAAGAAGGGATTATCTTATTAAAGAACTTACAAGTTTAGAAGGTATCACATGTTATAACCCAAGGGGGGCTTTCTATGTGTTTCCCAATTTCAATGCCATAATAGGTAAAAAATATAAGGATAAAACCATAGATTCCTCAACCACCTGGACAGAGGTACTGCTTGAGGATTTCCTCACTGCTGTTGTGCCTGGTATTGAATTCGGAAAAGAGGGCTACTTGAGACTTTCCTTTGCCACATCCATGGAGGTAATAAAAAAGGGTGTGGACAGGATAAAGAAAGCAGTGGGAGAACTGAAATAGATTATTGGGTATTATAAGAACAAAACGGTTCTTCTTGAAGCACATCTTTTGTTGTTTCATACGCTCGAGCCCTGCAACCACCGCAGATATGGATATATTTGCATCTACCACATTTTCCCTTATAAGACCTGAAATCCCTCAGCATGTTAAATATGTAGGATGTTTCCCACACCTTCTGCACGCCATCTAATCTCACATTACCGGAAGGCACCTCAAGATAACCGCAGGGCTGGGCAATACCTGTATGGGATATAAACATAAAGGATTTTCCTGCAAGACATCCACTACTTTTAGGGTCATCGCCCTTTTCTTTTACAATCCTGTAGTAATGGGGTGCACATGTGACCTTTATCTCCAGTTCGTGTCTTGACTCCATATCGTATAAACGATGAAGGCTTGCCTCATATTCCTCTTTTGAAAGCTCCCTTCCTTTGAATGCTTGTGCCCTCCCCACAGGCACAAGCATGAACACATGCCAGGCGCTTGCACCTAAATCTTTCACAAGCCTATAGATATCCTCTAAATCGTTTATGTTTTCATAAGTAATAGTTGTATTGATCTGAAATGGAAGACCTGTCTTGTTTAAAACATTTGTTGCATTAATGGCTGCCTCAAAGGCACCCCTTTCGCCTCTGAATGCATCGTGGGTTGTTTTATCCTTACCGTCAATACTTATACTTATCCTCTTTATGCCTGACTCTTTACATTTTGATGCCCTCTCTTTGTCAAGAAGTGTTCCATTTGTTGCCATGACAAGCCTTAAGCCTTTTTTGCTTCCGTATTGGGCTATCTCGAATATATCTTCCCTTAACAGGGGTTCTCCACCGGTGAGTATTATTGTAGGGTCTGAAAATAATGCTATCTCGTCTATAATCTTTTTACATTCATCGGTTGAAAGCTCATCCTTGTGGGGCCCCAAAGATGCCCTTGCCCTGCAGTGTATGCAGTTTAGGTTACAGTTTCGGGTGAGTTCCCATGCGATCATCCTCAAAGGGAACGTTCTTTTATCCATCGTGCAAGATCCTTTGCAAAGTATGTGATGATTATATCTGCACCAGCCCTTTTTATGCTCATGGTTAATTCAATTACAGCCCTTTTATAATCAATATAGCCTTTCTCTGCAGTATGTTTTATCATGGCATATTCACCGCTTACAGAATATGCGGCAATGGGATGGTCAAATGTCTGTCTTGCAAGGGCAATCACATCAAGATAAAAAAGGGCGGGTTTCACCATGATGATATCCGCGCCCTCTTCAATGTCTAAGGCAATCTCCCTTAAGGCCTCCCTCTGATTAGAGATGTCCATCTGATAAGATTTTCTATCTCCGAACTGCGGGGTGGATTCAGCCACATCTCTAAAAGGGCTAAACATGGATGATGCGTATTTTGCCGCATAACTCATAATGGGGATATGGTAATAGCCATTTATATCGAGCATCTGTCTTATCTTTTTTATTCGGCCGTCCATCATATCAGATGGTGCTACCATATCAGAGCCTGCCTTCACATGGGATAAGGCAGTCTCGGCGAGAAGGTTTAATGTCTCGTCATTTTCCACATCGCCGTCTCTTATGATGCCACAGTGACCATGGCTTGTATACTCACACATGCATACATCGGTTATAACAAGAATGTCCTCGCCAAAAAGCTTTTTTATCCTTCTTACCGTCTCCTGCACAATACCTTTTTCCGCATATGCTTCTGAACCCATTTCATCCTTTTTTGCCGGTATGCCGAAAAGGAGTATCGCGGGTATAGAAAGGTCTATCACGCTTTCAATCTCTTTTAAAATACCTTCCATGGAAAATTGATAAATGCCTGGCATGGAAGGAACAGAAACCCTTTTTTCATTCATTTCTTTTACAAACATGGGATATATGAGGTGCTGTACCGAAAGCTCAGTCTCTTGAATCAGTGCCCTGAGCCTTTCGTTTTTTCTCATCCTTCTCGGTCTATATTCCGGGTATCTCATATGGCCTCCAAAATCATTTGCCTTTATTTTTTGTTTTTTGTCTTGTTCTTATAAACTTATCAGCCTCAACAACCACAATAACAGAAAAGGATACAATTACAATTCTTAACCACTCGTTTATCGCTAAAGGCTCTGTTCTAAATATCCATTGGAGTGAAGGAAGATAAATTACTGCCAATTGGGCAATAAATGCAGCCACTAAGCTGTAAAACAAAAAGGGGTTGCTCAATGGGTTCAGTTTAAAGACTGAAACCGTTTCAGACCTTGAATTCCATGCCTGGAAGAACTGAAAAAACACCATGGTCGTCACAGCAATGGTTCTTGCATGGGCAATGGAAGACCCTCTTTCTAAGGCATCGTAATAGTTGTATACAATACCTAAAGACACAACAAGGCCCACCAAAATACTTCTCTCTAACAAAAGCCTTGACATGATGCCCTCTTTAATGTTTCTTGGCTTTCTTAAAAGCACATCCTTTTCGCCTGGTTCAAAGGCTAAGGCCACATCTTGCAGTCCATTTGTAACAAGGTTAATCCAGAGAAGCTGGGAGGCTATATAAGGCGCAGGGAGGTTCATGGCCATAGAGAGAAGTATAGATATTATTGCTGCAAAACCTGTGGGTATTAAAAAAAATACGACCTTTCTTATATTATCAAAGACAATCCTTCCCTCTTCAACGGCATGGAAGATGCTTGCAAAGTTATCATCCGTTATTACCATATCTGCTGCCTCTCGTGCCACATCAGTACCTGTCTTACCCATGGCCACTCCGATATGGGCTGCCTTTAGGGCTGGTGCATCGTTTACGCCATCCCCTGTTACAGCCACAACCTCACCATGCCTCATATACTGATTAACGATCCTTAACTTATGCTGCGGTGATACCCTTGCGTAGATAAAAACATTTTTCACTTTATGTAAGAGCTCTTCATCATCCATACCCTCAATCTCTTTTCCCGTTAAAACTTCTGACTTTTCATCGGCAATACCCATCATCCTTCCTATTGCTTTTGCCGTAACTTTATGATCACCGGTTATCATAGCCACCTTAATGCCTGCCCTTTTGCATCCATCAATTGCCTCTTGTGCCTCAGGTCTTGGTGGGTCAATCATGGCCTGCAATCCTGCAAATGTGAAACCATCACCAATCCTATCAAATCTAAAGGTTTCTTCTAAAAATTCTTTATCCACCTCTTTATAAGCCATAGCAAGTACCCTTAGGCCATCATCGGCAAACCTTTCTCCAAACTCCATGACCTTTTCCCTGTTTAGAAAAGCCTCTGTCATGGTCTTTTCACACTTATTTAAAATGATCTCTATCCCGCCTTTTATAAATATTAACCCTTTTTCGTTATGTCTATGGAGGGTTGCCATAAAACCTTTCTCAGACTCAAAGGGTACTATCCCAACGAGAGGGTATTTTGACTTCTCTTCTTCTGGATTCAATCCTCCTTTTATGGCAGATACAATTAAGGCGCCTTCAGTTGGGTCACCTTCTACCCTAAATTGGTCTTTTTCTTTCACTAATTGTGATTCGTTACACAAAAGGCCTGTCCTTAAAATCATATCGATACTGTTTTTAAGATCCTTATCTAACTCTTCCCATTCATGGAGTATTTTCCCCTCGGGTAAATAGCCACTACCTGTTACTTCAAAACAGTGTTCACCGTTACATATGGCCTTAACGGTCATCTCGTTTTTTGTTAAAGTACCTGTCTTATCAGAGCATATAATGGTGGTGCTTCCAAGGGTCTCCACGGCAGGTAACTTTCTGATAATGGCATTTCTTTTTGCCATACGACTTATACCTATAGCCATCGTTATGGTTACCACAATAGGCAAGCCTTCAGGGACTGCTGCTACTGCTGCAGCAACTGCTGTTGTAAATATTTCAGTAAACTTCATGTTCAAAAAGATGCCGAAAAGGACAATAGCCCCAGAGCTTACAAGACACAAAAGCCCTATTAACCTTGCAAACCTGTTCATCTTCAACTGTAGGGGTGTAAGGGTAACAGACTGTTCTTTAACATCTTTTGCTATCTTACCAATCACAGTGTTAATACCTGTTGCCACCACAATGCCTTTACCCCTGCCATTTACCACCACAGTTCCCATAAATGCCATATTTTTCTGATCCCCGGGGGTCAAATGCTCTTCTTTTACAGGGATTGTTATTTTATCCACAGGCATTGATTCTCCTGTTAGGGCAGCCTCATCTATTCTAAGTTCATTAATCTCAAAAAGCCTTATATCCGCAGGTACCTTTTGGCCTGAAGTTAACATGACAATATCGCCTGGCACCAATTCTTCGCTTGGAATCTCAAACTCTTTTCCTTCTCTTATAACCTTTGTCTTTGTTACCACCATCTTCTTTAAGGCCTTTATGCTTGTCTCGGCTTTATATTCCTGAAAATAGCCAACAGTTGCGTTAATAATAAGGACAGCAACGATAACACCTGTATCAATATATTCGCCGAGCAGGATGGTTATCACTGCAGAAATAATAAGTATGTATATAAGGGGGCTTTTGAATTGGTCAATTACGATCTTTAAACGATTAATCCCTTCGCCTTCAGGTAGGGTGTTTAAACCGTATTTCTTCCTTCTTTCCTTTGCGTCCTTTTCATTTAAACCGTGAAGATGTGTTTTTAAAAGATCTAACACATGATTCACATCAAGTTGATACCAATTCATATGACCTCGGTTTTGCTCTTTTTTAAATATTAATTATTATCATCATTTTTGAGAAAAATTCCAATTAAATTGATTGTTCCACCTTGAATTTTATAAAAAAGTATATATATTCCTAATATTGGAAAGGAGAGATATGTTTGAACAAGGAGTAATTAGGCCACCCAGCGAAGCCAATAGCCTGCTTGTGCGGGTAACAAGGAATTGTCCCTGGAATCAGTGTCTTTTCTGTCCTGCGTATAAGGGCACAAAATTTTCAAGAAGGACAGTGGAAGAGGTAAAAAAAGACATAGATGCCATGGCAGAGGTTTACAAAGGCTATAAAATTAAAACTGCATTTCTTCAGGACGGCGATACCCTTGTGTTAAAGACGGACGAAGTCCTTGAAATTTTAAGGTATTTAAAGGAAAAATTTCCTTCCATCGAGAGGGTCACATCATATGCAAGGGCGCCGACCTTAAGAAGAAGGACTGTAGAAGAGCTAAAAAAGCTAAAAGAGGCAGGCTTAACCCGCATACATGTGGGCCTTGAAAGTGGCTCGGCAACAGTACTCAAAATGGTAAAAAAGGGCATTACCCCTGATGATATCGTTACCGGTGGATTGCATGTTAAAGAGGCAGGCATAGAATTATCCGAATACATCATGCCCGGTCTTGGTGGTAAAACATTGAGCGAGGAACATGCAAAGGAAACGGCAAGGCTACTTAACATCATAGAGCCTGATTTTATAAGGGTGAGGACATTTGCCATACACCCTTTATCCCCCATGCAGAAGATGGTAAAAGACGGAACATTTGTACCCATGACAGATGAGGAGATTGTAGCAGAGATCAGACTCCTTGTGGAAAACTTAAGGGAAATGCACAGCTATTTTTCCTGTGGTGATTTTAGCCTGAATCTACTTATGCATGTTGATGGCTGGCTCGATGAAAAAAAGGGCTATATGTTGGCTGAAATAGACAGATATTTATCCCTAACTAAAAGACAGAAACAGGCATATTCCCTTTTAAGGCGGTCTTCCTATTACCATTATCCTCTAAGTGTTGTGGAAGACCCATCTGTTATGGCAAGAATTGAACCGGAAATTGAAAGGATTGAAAGTGCAGGAAATGGTGCGTTCGATAAATACATATGGGAGCTTATGTCATATCAGCTGCCTCAACCACAGACAGATAACTGGACATAATCATCCCTTCGGATAGGCTGCAACAACAATAATAATTGTTTCTTTGTCCGTTGAATTGTAGAGGCTATGGGGTTCACCTGCAGGTATCCAAATAGCATCCCATTCTTTTACCTCACGACGCTCATCACCCACCTGCATGATGCCACCACCTTTAACAACAAGGTAAATCTCTTCCACCTCATCGATATGCTCTTCGATGGTATTGCCGGAAGGAAGTATCGCATAGGCAAGAAATTCCATGCTCTTTAAAAACTGGCTTGTGAGCACCATCCTTGCCACGGCTCCATAATGGGCAATATAGGTTGTTTGAATCACCTCAGGGTCATTAAAGTTTCTTACAATCATCTGTGTCCCGCCTCAATCAAAGTATGGGCAGGTATGTGTCAATCTCGTATTTAGACACATGGGTTCTAAACCTATCCCATTCTATTTTCTTATTTTCAATGAGCTTTTCAAATACATGATCCCCTAAGGTATCTCTTATGAGTTCGCTTTTTTCTGCGCATTCTATGGCCTCGTACAAGCTACCCGGTAAGGAATCAATGTTTAGGGCCTTTCTTTTCTCTGGTGACATCTCATATACGTCTTCTTCAATAGGGTCAGGAAGGGGATATTTATTCTTTATCCCTTCAAGGCCTGCCCGTAACATGGCGGAAAAGGCAAGATAGGGATTACATGCAGGATCCGGGCTTCTGTATTCTGCCCTGGTGGCCTTCTCCTTCCCGGGTTTATATAATGGAACCCTTACAAGGGTGGACCTGTTTCTTCTTGCCCAGGAAATATAAACTGGAGCCTCATAGCCTGGGACAAGCCTTTTATATGAGTTCACCCACTGGCTTGTAAGTACCATCCGTGCCACGGCCCCATAATGGGCAATATAGGTTGTTTGAATCACCTCAGGGTCATTGAAATTTCTCACAATCATCTGTGTCTCGCCTCAATCAAAGTACGGGCAGGTATGTGTCAATCTCGTATTTAGAGACATGGGTTCTAAACCTATCCCATTCTATCTTCTTATTTTCAATGAGTTTCTCGAAAACATGATCCCCCAAGGTATCTCTTATGAGTTCGCTTTTTTCCGCGCATTCAATGGCCTCGTACAGGCTTCCCGGTAAGGAATCGATGTTTAGGGCCTTTCTCTTCTCCGGTGACATCTCGTATACATCCTCTTCAATAGGTTCCGGAAGGGGATATTTATTCTTTATCCCTTCAAGGCCTGCCCGTAACATGGCGGAAAAGGCAAGATAGGGATTACATGCAGGATCCGGACTTCTGTACTCTGCCCTGGTGGCCTTCTCCTTCCCGGGTTTATATAATGGAACCCTTACAAGGGTTGATCTGTTTCTTCTTGCCCAGGAAATATAAACTGGAGCCTCGTAACCCGGAACAAGCCTTTTATATGAGTTCACCCACTGGCTTGTAAGTAGAGTAATCTCCCTTGCGTGTTTTAGAAGCCCTGCTATATACCATTTGGCAATATCCGAAAGGAAGAACTTATCGTTCGGGTCGTAAAAGGCGTTTTTCTCTCCTTTAAATAAAGATTGATGGACATGCATGCCACTACCATTCACACCAAAAATCGGCTTCGGCATAAATGTTGCATAAACACCGTATTTTTTTGCCACTTCTTTTACAACGATCCT
>JAOAFK010000028.1 GCA_026416315.1 Syntrophorhabdaceae bacterium
GCCGGCATGAACCGCCAGTTGGTTTGCCATGGCACCACCCCAGCAGAAGCCCACGACACCGATCTTTCCTGTTGATTTGGGATGGGTTTTTAAGTATTTAACGGCTGCGACGAAGTTCTGTACCGTAGTTTTCTGGTCCAAATGACCTCTCATACTTATGGCCTTTGCTTCATCCTTTGGTGTACCCCCCATTGGGGTGAGGGCATCTGGCGCAAGGGCCAAAAACCCTTCAAGGGCAACCCTTCTTGTCACATCCTCTATATGGGCATTGAGCCCCCTGTTTTCATGGATAACGATAACCCCTGGTAGTTTATCGGCACCCTTCGGCATTGAGAGTTTTGCCATGATATCCCCTGTTACCCCGGGGTATTTTACACTTTCAGTGACGATCATCGGATCGTCCTTTGGCACCAAATCTGCCATAGCAGGTTGAACCTCTAAAATGTTGATAATCGCCTCTGCTGAGGCAATGGAGACAGCAAGGGAAGTAACCTGTTTTAAAAATCCCCTTCTATCTGTTAAACCTATTTGAAGCCACCTTTTGTTTTTAGGCTCCTCTTTTTTTGTATCCATACTATGCCCCCCTTTGCCTATTATAAAGTTTTAAAACTCCTGCCCAAATGGCCGGAGTTTATTACAACGTTTTTATAAGTATTTCTTTATCAATACCTCCGCAATCTGCACCGCATTTAATGCCGCACCCTTTCTTATGTTGTCCGCCACAATCCACATATTTAGCCCATACTTTACAGTATCATCTTTTCTAATTCTACCTACAAAGGTTTCGTCTTTACCTGCAGCATATATGGCGAGGGGGTATAGATTTTTTGATGGGTCATCTACAACCTTTACGCCTGGGGCCTTTTCAAGAATTTCCCTTGCCTTTTCAGGTGTTATCTCGTTTTCAAATTCTACATTCACAGATTCCGAATGGCCATAAAAGACCGGTACCCTTACTGTTGTGGCTGTAACTTTTATGCTATCATCTTCCATTATCTTTTTCGTTTCGTTTACCATCTTCAACTCTTCCTTTGTATAACCGTTTTCAAGAAATGCATCTATATGAGGAAGGCAGTTGAAGGCAATCTGGTGAGGATAGACCCTTTTTTCAATCTCTCTGTTGTTGTATATGGCTAGAACCTGCTGTTCTAATTCATAAATAGCCTTTTTTCCTGTACCTGAGACAGATTGATATGTGGAGACTACAACCCTTTTTATCTTTGCATAATCATGAAGAGGTTTTAAAACAACGACCATCTGTATAGTAGAACAGTTAGGGTTTGCAATAATACCCCTATTTTTGTACCCTGCAATGGCATGCTCATTTACTTCTGGAACAACAAGGGGGACATCGGGTTCCATCCTGAAGGCACTTGTATTATCAATCACCACACAACCGCTTGCTGCAGCAATGGGAGCAAACTTCATGCTAACTGCACCACCCGGTGAGAAAAGCCCTATGTCCATACCCTTAAAAGAATCTTCTTTCAATTCTTGAACCTTTATCTCTTCACCTTTAAAAGTTA
The DNA here is from genome assembly GCA_026416315.1 of Syntrophorhabdaceae bacterium. Taxonomy (GTDB): domain Bacteria; phylum Desulfobacterota; class Syntrophorhabdia; order Syntrophorhabdales; family Syntrophorhabdaceae; genus JAKORG01. The sequence goes on from JAOAFK010000028.1 coordinate 1,527, forward strand.
TGGTTTTACCTACGCTCCTTGCAGATGCAAGGAGTTTTAGATTTTTTACAGGAAAGTTCCTTTCCTCAAGGATTTCCACCATTTCGTTTCCCACTGCGCCTGTTGCGCCTGCTACGACTACATTATAGGTTTTCATTTTTTCTCCTCCAGTTTTTTCTTAAGATAGTTTATCAAACCACCTGCTTCTATAAGTTCCATCATAAAAGGTGGAATGGGTTTAGCCTTTACTGTATTTCCTTTAATCTTTATAGTGCCTGAAAAGACATCTATCTCTATTTCATCCCCTTCTTCTGCAAGGTCATAGACATCCGCTTCAATCAATGCAAGGCCTTTATTAAAGGCGTTTCTATAAAAGATCCTTGCGAAGCTTTTTGCAATCACCACAGGGATACCAAGGGCAGATATGGCAATGGGTGCATGCTCCCTTGAAGAACCACATCCAAAATTTGCTCCCGCAACAATGATATCACCTTTTTTTACCTTTTTGCTAAAATCTGGGGATATGGGCTCCATGCAATGCTCGCCCAATGTCTTCGGGTCTGTATGGGCAAGATATCTTGCAGGTATAATAATATCCGTATCTATGTTGTCACCGAATTTCCAGACATTACCTTTATAAATCATATATACTCCTTTTTATAAAACTTCTTCAGGATGGGCAATACGGCCCTTAATTGCACTGGATGCTGCCACAGCAGGACCTGATAGATAAACCTCACTTTCAGGATGCCCCATCCTTCCTATAAAGTTTCTATTTGTTGTAGCAATCGCCCTTTCACCTTTTGCAAGTACTCCCATGTGTCCTCCGAGACATGGTCCACATGTAGGGGGAGAGATGATACAGCCTGCCTCCATGAATATTTCAATAAAGCCCCTTTTGATGGATTCCCTGTAGATTTCAGGAGTGGCAGGTATTATGATACATCTTACCCATGATGCAACCTTTTTCCCTTTAAGGATATTTGCTGCCGTTTCGAGGTCTTCAAGCCTTCCGTTTGTGCAAGAACCAATTACAACCTGGTCGATTTCAATGTCTTTAAGTCCTTCTACATCCACTACATTTGACGGGAGATGGGGGCATGCCACTTTTAATCCTATTTTACTCACATCTATCTCTATTGTCTGTTTATATCTCGCATCCTTATCGCTTTCGAAGATCTTATATGGTCTTTTAGCCCTTTCTTTTATATATGAAATAGTTTTTTCATCTACCTTAAATATCCCGTTTTTTGCACCTGCCTCTATTGCCATGTTTGCAACGGTCATACGGGAATCCATGGAAAGCGTTGAAATTGCCTCACCATCAAACTCCATGGCAGCATATAAGGCTCCATCCACTCCTATCATGCCTATTATGTGGAGAATCAGGTCTTTACCCGTTACCCACTTCTGCCATTTTCCATAACATAAAAATTTTATACTTTCCGGGACCTTGAACCAGATATTGCCTGTCACCATGGCGTAAGTTATGTCAGTACTACCCATGCCCGTTGCAAATGCACCTAATGCACCGTATGTACACGTATGGCTGTCTGCACCTATTACCACATCCCCGGGTACAACAATACCCTGTTCAGGTAGAAGGGCATGTTCTATCCCGCAATTACCACCTTCATAGAAGTGTTTTATTTGATGTTTTTTAGAAAATTCCCTTATTTTTTTACAGTTTTCAGCTGATATGACATCTTTATTGGGTGTGAAATGATCCAGAACAAACACAACCCTTTCATTATCAAAGACACCTTTGGCACCTACTTTTTCAAATTCTTCAAGAGAAAGAGGGGCTGTGATGTCGTTTGCCAAAACAATATCAACCCTTGCGTCGATAATCTCGCCTGGCTCAACAAAAGACCTTCCTGAATGGTCTGCAAGTATTTTTTCTGTTATGGTCATGCCCATAAGAACCTACCTTATTCTTTTTTATTTTTTATAAATTCAAGCCTGTTTAAGGCATTAATATATGCCTTTGCGCTTGCCACTATAATATCCGTGTCTGCACCCTTTCCTATGGCAATTTTACCTTTCTCCTCGAGCTTTACAAAGACTTCACCCTGGGCATCCATGTCCTTTGTGATGGAATTTACTGAAAATTTAAGGAGTTTACTGTTTGTTTTAACAAGTCTTTTGATTACCTTGTACGTTGCATCTACTGGTCCATCACCAACACCCACATCCTGATAAACATTACCATCGATCTCAAGTTTTACTGTAGCAGTGGGAAGGGTAAAATTTCCGCAACTCACGTGCAGATAAACAAGTTTATATTTCTCTGGAACCTTGTATAATTCATCTATGATGATCATCTCAATGTCTTCATCATATACATTTTTCTTTACATCCGCCAGGGCTTTAAACCTTTTGAATGCATTATTCAGTTCTTTTTCCGTGAGGGAATATCCGAGGCTTTCAATCCTGTCTTTAAAGGCATGTCTACCTGAATGCTTACCCAAAATCAAAGAGCTCTTTGGAATACCAACGGACTCTGGAGTCATGATTTCGTAGGTGAGTTTGGATTTTAAAAGCCCATCTTGATGAATACCCGATTCATGGGCAAAGGCATTTGCACCCACTATTGCCTTATTCGGTTGAACTGATATCCCTGTGATAGAGGTAATGAGTCTGCTTGTGGGATATATCTTTTCTGTTATGATGTTTGTTGTAGCATCAAATAGGTCTTTTCTTGTTCTTAAAATCATGGCAATCTCTTCAAGGGCTGCATTTCCTGCCCTTTCACCAATACCGTTTATAGTGCATTCCACCTGCCTTGCCCCATTCTGAATAGCTGCTATTGAATTGGCAACAGCCAACCCTAAATCGTTATGGCAATGCACGCTGATAATAGCCTGTGATATATTAGGCACATGCTCTGCTATATATTTTATTAATTTTCCGAATTCGTCGGGGATGGCATAACCCACAGTGTCCGGAACATTTATTGTCGTGGCTCCTGCATCAATCACTTCAGCAAATACCTTGCACAGATAATCCCAGTCGCTTCGTGTGGCATCCATGGCAGAAAATTCTACATTATCTGTATAGCTCTTTGCCCTTTTAACAGACTCAACAGCAATCTTTAAAATCTCATCCCGTGTTTTTCTGAACTGATATTTTAAATGTATATCAGATGTAGAGATAAAAGTGTGAATCCGTGGTCTTACTGCAACTTTAATGGCCTCCCATGCGCGGTCTATGTCTTCTTTATTTGCCCTTGCAAGACCTGCTACCTCACTGTTTTTTATAATGGATGCGATCTGCCTTACTGCCTCAAAGTCACCTTCAGAAGCAATGGGAAAACCTGCTTCTATAATATCCACTCCAAGGGCCTCAAGCTGTTTTGCCACCCTTATCTTTTCCTGGATGTTCATTGTGTAACCTGGTGATTGCTCACCGTCTCTTAGTGTTGTATCAAAGATATATATCCTTTCTGGCATGGTCACTCCTTTTGTTCAGGGTATAGTATTTTTTAATGACTATACGCAGTGAACATTTTATACGAATTTATTTTTGAAATAATATTTTCCAATAGTTCATCCTCTTTTTCAATCTCTAAATCCACGGCAAGATAAAAAAGATTATCCGGTATATGTAGATGTTTAATTTTAACAGCATCCTTTGCTGTTGTTATTATAAACTCAGCATTTTTATTCTTTGAGACCTTTTTTATATCCCTTTGGCTATATATATAATGGTCTGGAAAAGATATTGTATCAACAAGGATGGTACCTAAAGACCTTAACATTTTAAAAAATGATTCGTTGTCTCCAAGCCCTGAAAAGGCAAGAACTTTTTTATTTTTTAATACATGATAGTGGCCTATCATATTATTTTTAAGGTTGTATATGTAAGCAGGTTTATATCTGAAGAGATATTTCGGAATACCAGATGTAAAAGTTTTTTTATTTTTAATATGCCCATTTTTTTTTATAAGGATCGTGTCCGCTCGCTTCAGGGACTCTAAAGGCTCTCTATATGGTCCCAAAGGGAAAAGATTAATATTTTTTTTAAGAATGTCTTCGTTTATGATGACTATTTCCATATCTTTTTTTATATCCCTTGTTTGAAAACCATCATCTATGATTGCCAC
>JAOAFK010000052.1 GCA_026416315.1 Syntrophorhabdaceae bacterium
TTTTATGAAATCAAAAATCTGCTCTGCTGTCCGTTTACCAATTTTAGGGAAAAGGTTAAGGAGTCTCTTCCATGAAAGCTCATCCCTGTTGTTCACCATAACCCTTAAAAAAGACACCACATCCTTTATGTGTGCCTGCTCGAAAAATCTTAGCCCGCTTCTAATTTCAAAAGGTATGCCCCTTTTTGTTAGCTCCATCTGTAATTCCATAGACTGGTAATGTGCCCTGTATAATACGGCAATCTGTTCTAAGGGGATGCCATCATCCCTTAACTCAAGAATCCTCTGGGCAACAAATTCAGCCTGCTGGATCACATCCCTCAGATGGGTGAGTACAGGTCTATTTCCGTTTTGTTTAATGCTTTTTAAATTTTTTGTGAATTGCATCTTATTATGTGATATCGATGTATTGGCGAGCTTCAGTATTTCAGGTGTGCTCCTGTAGTTTGTTTCAAGTTTATATACCTTTGCATCGGGATACTTTTTTGGAAAATCCATTATATTTTTAAAATTTGCACCTCTGAAAGAATAGATGCTCTGAGCATCGTCTCCTACAACCATTACATTTCTATTCAACATACCCATAAAATCCACTATTTCTGCTTGTATCCTGTTTGTATCCTGATATTCATCCACAAGGATATGGGAAAAAATACCTGCATAATATTCCCTTAATTCTTTGTTTTCTAAAAGCAATTTATGCCAATAAAAGAGGAGGTCATCAAAATCCATGGCATTAATATTTTTCTTTTTCTCTGTATAAAGTTTGTGGATGGTTGTCAGTTCTTTTTTTAAACTGAGAAAAAAAGGGAATCTTTCGAACAAGGCGCCTTCAATGGATTCCATGGTGTTTATGGCATAGCTGAATATCTCTTTTATGAGGGAGGCTTTTGGAAAAAACCTTTCTTTTTTATCAATTTTTGCCTCTTTGATAACCACATCTACCAAGTCCTTTGCATCTTCATTGTCGAGGATCGTAAAGTTTTTATTAAACCCTAAAAGGTCTGCATGGTGTCTTAAAATCATATTCCCTATATGATGGAATGTCCCTCCCCAAATAAATCTTGTATCTATTTTCAATAACTGTTCGACTCTTCTTAACATCTCTCTTGCAGCCTTGTTTGTAAATGTTAAAAGCATAATATTATTCGGTGAAATACCCCTTTCGAGAAGCCTTGCAACCCTGTAAGTAACGACCCGTGTTTTACCGCTTCCAGCACCTGCTATAACAAGGATGGGGCCATTCTCATGCATGACCACATTTAGCTGTTCCTCATTTAACTCTTTTTCATATTGTATTAGGGATGTTTTAAGTAATGTATCTCTGTGTATGTAATATTTTTTCATGGGTGTAAATTATGCGTTATGTTTTATTTTATGTCAATTACTTTACATTTGTTTATCAGGTGCTATATTTTATAAAAAGAGAAAAATTAAAACAAACCGTTTTTTATTGAAGCTTTTCTAAAACTTTGTTAGCATTTGATTATAAAAAAGATGCTATATGGGGGTATTATGAACAGTATATTTTTGGGCATCATCACAGCATGTTTTTTATTCCTTGTAATTGTTATAGGCTATTTTTTAAAAGAGATCAAAAATTCCATTAAAAATTTGGAAGACAAAGTAGTTTCAACAATGACAAATCTTGAGAAAAAGATAGATGCAATGGAAAATTCTCTAAATCCTACATTCAATGAGCTGCCTAAAGCTATATCGAGTTTTAAAAACTTTGTTGATGTAGCAACAGAGATAACCTATGATGTAAAAGAACTTACAGAATCTTTAAGGGATTTGGGTTATAACATAAAGGCCATAAGCGCATCCGTTGAAAGAATAACCTCCATTAGCGCAAAGGAGGTATCTGGAATAAAGGCAGGTTTAGAAGCTGCTTACAATGTGCTTTCAAGGTATTATATTAATAAATGGGGTAAAAAACAAACTTAATAAAGGAGGTTTTATATTATGTTGCATGAAGAAAAAAGATTTGGCGCAGGTTCAGTTATCCTTTCTTTCTTTATTGGAGGCCTGATAGGGGCAGGAATTGCCCTTCTTGTGGCACCTAAATCAGGGGCTGAAACGAGAAAGCAGATAAAGGAATTTGCTGAAGATGCAAAGGAAAAGGCAGGATCCTATATTGAAAAGGTGAAAGAAAAGGCATCTGCGGCTGTAGAAAAGGGTAAGGAATTCATAGAAAAAGAGAAATCCATTATAAAATCTGCTGTGGAGGCAGGAAAAGAAGCATACGAGAGGGAAAAGGAAAAAGAGGCATAAATAACGCTATCGAATAAAATTTATAAGGTGAATAAAAATAGAGAGAGATAGATTCTATACCCTAACCCTTATTTTTCTTGTACTTTTTTTTGGTTACATCACCTATCTTGTTTTAAAACCCTTTGTAGGTGCCATATCATGGGGTATAGTACTCTCTCTTGTTTTTTATCCTGTCTATAGCTTTCTTTTAAGATATGTAAAAAACAGTACCATTTCTTCTGTAATCACCCTTTTGCTAATTATTAGTATTATTTTGGGACCTTTCATGTATCTTGCATACCTAATCACCCAGGAGATAAATTTATTGATTGATTATATAAAATCCCATGAATTAACTACCCTGGATAAAATCCTTCAGTATCCATTAATAAAAGGCATTACAAAAAAAATACTCAATATCTTCAATATGACACAGGCAGAGTTAAAAAAAGCCATCATAACAAACCTTACTGAATTAGGTAAAGACATGCTGGGTAGAATCACAAGCAATCTCGGTAACATTATATCAGTTCTAATAGATATTGTTTTTGTTTTTCTTACTGTTTTTTTTCTTCTCCTTGATGGTCCAAAATTTTTAAATAAGATTCAGGATTATATGCCATTTTCAAAAAACCAAAAGGAAAAACTTATAAAACAGATAAAAGATATAATCATTTCAACAATTTATGGTGGTGTCACTGTAGCATTCATTCAAGGTCTAATAGGAGGGATATCATTTTCTATATTAGGGATACAATCCGCGGTCTTCTGGGGTCTTTGTATGTTTTTTGCATCTTTTGTACCCATTCTGGGTACATTTATTATCTGGGGTCCTGCGGCGGCATATCTCTTTTTAAATGGCTTTATCTTGAAAGGCTTTATTCTGATCCTCATAGGCATATTTATAATAAGCATGGTTGACAATATCTTGAGACCCCTTATTGTTAAAGGAAAGACTAAATTACCTACCATTCTGATTTTTTTCAGTATATTAGGCGGTATCAAATTGTTTGGTTTCATAGGCTTTATTATGGGGCCCCTAATACTGGCACTGTTTATTTCTTTATTTGAAATTTTCAGATATTCAGAATATAAAGAAAAACTCTAATTAATTTATTCTTGAACAAAGCCTGCCTTAAATGTTATAGGTTATGCATGAGAGGAGATTATCTGTTATACCTAAAGGTAGGCGATTATGTCTTTCACAAACACTATAAAAGATGGGGTATAGGTATTGTAGTTGAGGAAAGACGGTCAGAACTCCCTGGTGGTTTTTGTTATGTTCGAGTGGATTTCGAAGATGGACAGACAAGGGTCTTTGACAACAATTTTAAAAGTAATGGATGCTGTTATTATGCAGGGGTGGAAAAGATAGATATACCTGTTGAAATCAAAGAAAAGAAAGAAAAGGAGATAAAGATAAAAATCAAAAGGACAAACAGCAATAATTGCAAGAGGTTAAAAGGCAAATAAAATGGAGATCAAACTCACAAAATATGTAAAAGGTGCCGGATGAGCATCTAAAATAGGTCCGGGTGACCTTTCAAATATACTCTGTGGGATTGACGTCCCTTCTGATGAAAATGTCATTGTTGGCATAGAAGGGTTTGAGGATGCGGGTGTATATAAAATAAACAATGAAGTAGCCATTGTCCAGACTGTTGATTTTTTTACACCTATTGTAGATGACCCATATGCTTTTGGACAGATTGCTGCTGCCAATGCTTTAAGTGATATCTATGCCATGGGTGCCACGCCGAAAACAGCATTAAATATTGTCTGTTTTTCTATAAAGACATTTGGTGCACAGGTTCTAAAAGAGATATTACGAGGTGGTATTGATAAAATAAAGGAGGCAGGCGTTTCATTGCTTGGGGGCCATAGTGTTGAAGATGAAGAAACAAAATATGGTCTATGCATAACAGGTTTTGTTCATCCTGATAAAATTATTAGAAACGAAGGTTCAAAACCAGATGATATCTTGATTCTCACAAAGCCTCTTGGAACAGGGATACTCAATACCGGTATCAAGGCAAACATGCTTGAAAAAGATTCTGTCAGTAATCTTATAAATATAATGGCATCTCTAAACAAAAAGGCAGGGGATATAATAAAAACAGTAAGAGTTCATGCTGCTACAGATGTAACGGGTTTTGGTCTGGCAGGTCATTTGAAGGAGATGATCAAAGAAGATATTGGGGTTGAGCTCTACAAAGAGAACATACCTTATTTTAAAGAAGCACCTGAACTTGCCAGCATGGGTATAATTCCTGGCGGTTTATACAGGAACCGGGATTTTTATAGCCCATATATAAAGGGAGAAAAAACAGGGTTCATCTACGACCTCATATTTGATCCCCAGACTTCAGGTGGGCTTTTATTTGCTCTCCATCCAGAGGACATCGATTTATTTAAAAATAATGCAGATTCATCAAGGCTTGATTACTGGATAGTAGGAAGATTTATAAAAGAGCCTAAAGGAAAAATAATACTACAATAAAAATCAGTATTAATAAAATTTAAATTTGAATCAAATATCCTGTATATTAATATGATGGATCTCAAATATACGGCATCCATTTTTGCCACAGGAATGGCGGGTTTACTTTCTTTAAGTAAATTTGCCATAGGTTTGTGCTCCGGTTCAATGGCTGTTATATCATCAGGCCTTGATAGTTTACTTGATACCTTCATCTCTGGTATGAATTTTTTTGCCATTAAAAAGGCTTCTATGCCACCTGATAATACACACCACTATGGTCACGGAAAGATTGAAAACTTTTCAGCATTGATTGAATCTTTAATTATTATAGGTGCTGGCATAATAATTCTCTATAATGCTGTCTACAGGTTTGTAAAAAAAGTTCCTGTGAAATATACGGTGCTTGATTTACCCATTATGATTTTTTCTCTTTTCTTTAGTTTCATTATTACCTATGTTTTAAGAACTGCAGGTAAAAAAACAGGTTCTATAGCATTAAATGCTGATGCAGTCCATTATGCAAGTGACATTTATACTAATTCTGGAGCTATAATTGCCATAGCATTAACCTATTTAACAGGTTATCAACACTTTGATTTTGCCTTTGCCTTGATAATAGGCATTATTATTATCTTTTCTACATTCAAGATTTTTTTAGACAGCATTTCCGGGCTTATGGATAAAAGTATACCTGAGGATGCGGAAGGTAAAATTAAAGAGATTATCGAGATGCTACCTTTTCCATATGCGGGTTTTCATAAATTAAGAACAAGGACTTCTGGAAGCAAAAAGTATATAGATTTCCATTTACTGGTATGCCGGGAAAGTGATATAAATAAGGCACACGAAGTGGCTGAGAAAGTTGAGGCCGAATTAAAGGAACATCTATCGATAGATGCCACAATCCATATAGAGCCCTGTAAGAGTGAATGTGATATGACTGAAAATACATGTAATTTAAAGATGAAGGAAAAAAATAAGGATATTTAGAATTATTGACTTTATTTTTTAACTTTCTTATAATGTGAAAGCTGATATTTTCGGATGATAAAAACACTGAAATGTGAAAAATATAACGAAATCATAGATACTGAGAAAAATCTTTGTTTTCAAATAAATGACTTTTGCCAGTATAGAGATACATGTGTCATAAACTTTCTTTATAAAGAATCACTAAAATGCCATAATAAAAAGGAGGAGCGAATTGAGAATACCTGATGAATATATATGCGATACATGTGGTTATGTCTTTTTATCCTGTGAAACAAAAAATATTTTCTGCCCTGAGTGTGGCAGCAGCATGGTTATCAAAGAGATAAGCTTTGAAGAATTTCTTGACGAAGATGCCTTTACACATATAAAGATGGGCTTATTGGGAAAATAAATTAAAAAGCAAAATATCGTCCCTAAACAAGTTCGTATCTAATTTTTTAGATTTAACCATATTGTTCCATAGCATGCGAAAATATAAGATTTTTATTTTTTTAATCTAAACTTTATGTTTTTACCATGTTGATTATCACCCATCATGCAGGAGATCCTCATGGTCTTTTGGGGCCACAGTTAGTTGCTACATTTTTTTCAAATCATTTCAATATTCATACATACGTAGTTGGGGTGAAAAGAGGATTCAATGAAAGGAATCTTTTATCTTTTTTAAAAGATCATTATAAAAATGAAGAATCTGTGGTTTGTTTTTCCTACCATTGTGGAAGGCCTGATTTAATTAGGTTTGCAAGGGAACTTAAAGATATGGGATTTAAAACGATACTCGGTGGGCCACAGGCTAAAAAAGATATCTCTGGCGAACCCCATATGGAAAGATACCCCCATCGCTTCAAGGGTTTCAGAGATATATTTGACCTTGGATATTCAGGCCCTATTGATTTTTTTGAATATACTTTTTTTAAAAAAGATGGTCTTATCTGTAAAAAATGGACAAACAACATCAATGTTGAAGTTGCATGGGATAACATATTAATATTTCATGATAAAGTCGAAAAATTACAGATAAAAGAGGCACAGATACTCCGCAGCATTGGTTGTCCATATGCAATAAAAAGAGAAATTATTGAAATCGAGCCACCGGTGTTTCTTTCCCATTTAAACCCTATTGAGATTGAAATAAGCGGTTGCAGTTTCTGTGATGTGTCATGGGATAAGGGATACTGCGGACATATTGAAGACGAAAAGGTCCTTGAACAGATCACCCGATTACCTGAAGAAAATGGTTATAAGATACCTTTTGAGCTTATAGATGAATATCCCATAGGTTTTCTAACTAAACTTCTTGAAGGAACAAGAAAATCTAAAATAAAACTTACTCAGATAAACCTCGTATTAAGGGCAAACGATATCTTGAACAGATTTAGAACTCTTGAAGGAATTCTTAATGAAATGGAAAAAGACAAAATAAAACTCCTTCTTTCTTCTATAGGCTTTGAGTCATTCAGCAGGAAAATTTTAAAAAATTTAAATAAAGGAGTCACCGTTGAAGAAAACATTGAGACCATTAAAATTTTACGGGAATTGAAGCAAAAATTTCCCGAAACCCTTCTGTACAAAAGGGATGAAGGTGCTGTTCATGGTTTTATTCATCCCACTCCTTGGGATGATGAAAATACACAGTCTGAAATCTATTCAATAATTGGCGCTTACAATCTTTTCCATGATATTCTTCCTTACAACAGTACTCCTTTGATAATACACCATGGGAGTGCCCTAGGCGACTAGATAAGAAAAATAGAAGAAACTGAGAATATTCTTTTTCCAAGAAAACTCAATATAATAGAATGGTGGGATTACAAAAAGACTTGATATCCAATAATTTACATAAATTTTTTTAAAGTTATTGCTTTTTATTAATAAAACATAAATCTTTTTTTTTCAAACAAATCAATGCATGTATCAATAACATCTGGATGGTATTTCGTGCCTTTTCCGTTTTTTAGCTCAAGGATAATAGAATCAAGGGTTAATGCCTCTCTGTATGGTCTTTTCGATGACATGGCCTCAACGACATCTGCCACAGCAAGGATACAGGCCTCAATAAGAATATTTAAGCCTTTTAATCCTTTTGGATAACCGGAGCCATCGAGTCTTTCATGGTGTTGAAGCACTATTTCTCCGATAGGTGCAGGTAAACCTGAATCTTTAATCATTTCATAACCTGCCTCTGGATGGGTCTTTATCAAACTGTATTCCATGTCATTCAGCCTATCAGGTTTAATCAAAATTTCAGTTGGAATCTTAGTTTTCCCTACATCATGGATTATAGATGCTATACCAATTATCTCAACATTATCTTTGGTAAATCCCATTTCTTCAGCGATTGCCATAGCGAGCTTACTTACCCTTTTATGATGTCCTTTAATACCAGGGTCTTTTGTCTCTATAACCCTGTATAATATATCAATCATGCCATTCAATGACTTCTTATATTTTTGTGCCTCTTCTTCTGCAAGCTTTCTTGAAGTTATATCTACAAGCATACCTTCATAATAAAGGGTATTTCCATTTTTATCTTTAACTGCATGAGATGTAATAGACACCCACTGGAGGCTTGCGTCTTTTTTTCTCATAAGTATTTCAAAATCTTTTACATAACCATCTCTCTCTATCCTTCTTTTTAATTCTGCCCTTCTACTCGGGTCAACATAGAGTTGGTGTGCAATATCAGTTACAGATGCCATCATCTCTTCCGGGGAAGAAAAACCGTGAATTTTTGCAAGGGCTGGATTCACACTCAAATATCTTCCATCAGGTGTCACTTGAAAGATTCCCTCAACGGCATTTTCAAATATATCTCTATATTTTTCTTCAGACCTTTTAAGTTCTTCTTCTGCCTTTTTTCTTGAAGTTATATCTTCCAATGTCCCTTCATAATATTTAATAGTTCCATCTCTGTCTTTAACTGCTCTGACATTTAATGAACCCCATAACACAGTGCCATCTTTTCTAAAAAACTGTGCCTCAAACCTTTCCACCATACCCTTTTCTTCCAGTATCTTTTTAAATCTGTGTCTATCCTCTGAGCTTGTATATAATTGTTTACCAATGTTTACAACCCTATCTATCATCTCTTCAGGAGAGGTAAATCCGAAAATCCTTGCCATGGTCGGATTAACAGTAATTAATCTTCCATCTGGGGTGCTTTGAAATATGCCTTCAACAGCATTCTCAAATATGCTTCTATATTTTTCCTCACTTTTTTTCAGTGCCTCCTCTGCATTTTTTTTATCTGTAATGTCTGTAAACATGGCAAAGGACCCTATAAATCTTTTATCCTTATCGAGTATGGGTGTTGCTGATACAAGTGCCCACATATAGGATCCATCTTTTTTTCTTAGCATCCTTTCATATCTTCCTGATAAACCCCTTTTTCTTCTTGCTACTTCCATTTCATAGTTGGGTATGTCTTCTTCGTGAATAAAATCTTTCAAGCACTTACCTTGTAGCTCTTCTAAGTTGTATCCGAGCATATCTGCCATTCTTCTGTTTGCATATGTGGTAATGTAGTTTTCGTCGAATACCCATATGCCTTCATCTGCTGTATCTACAATCAATCTATACTGTTCTTCTCTGTCTTTAAGCTGTTCTTCAACTTTTTTTAATCTGCTATTTATGTCAATGTCGTTTGCCATCATAATCTATCACCATTCAGTTTTTTTTATAAATACTCTGACCTCATTGTCCTTCCAAAAGGTATTTTTAGTCTTCTCATCTTACTTCTCAAGGTAGCAGGATTCATACCGAGGATGGCAGCAGCTCCATTTTTACCTTCTATCTTTCCTTTTGCAAGCCTTAGGGCATTTTTTATATGTTGGATCTCCATGTTTTTTAAAGTCATATCATTGGGAACTACATCTAATTCATTTACTGCCTTTTTTTCAAATGTCTGTATCCCTATTATATCATCAAAACTTAAAGGCCTGTTTCCATGAATTATAATTGCCCTTTCTATGGCATTGCTTAATTCCCTTACATTACCAGGCCAGTGATACTGTAAAAGTTTTTCAAGTGTTCCTGGCGCAAGGGTCGGTATGAAATTAAGCCCCATCTCTTTTGATTTACGCCGTATAAAATAATCTACAAGGGCTGGGATGTCTGTTTTTCTTTCTCTAAGAGGGGGAATTCTTATGGGTACAACACAGAGCCTGTAATATAGGTCATCTCTGAAAAGCTTTTTCTCTACAAGTGTTTTTAAATCTTTGTTTGTTGCAGAGATGACCCTCACATCAACCTTTATTGGCTGGGTGCCACCAACCCTTTCTATTTCCTTTTCTTGCAAGACCCTTAATAGACGCACTTGGGCATTTAAGGGAAGTTCACTTACTTCATCGAGAAAGATTGTGCCACCATTGGCACGTTCAAACCTTCCTCTCTGTCGTGATATGGCACCTGTAAAGGCACCTTTTTCATGACCGAACAGTTCGCTGTCGATTAATGTTTCAGGGATGGCTCCACAGTTTACCTTTATTAAAGGCCCGTTATTCCGTGGTGAAAAATTATGTATTGCATTGGCAATCAATTCTTTGCCAGTTCCTGTTTCTCCAATTAAAAGTACAGGGCTTGAAAGGGGCGCCACCTTTAATACCTGATTCATCACCTCTTTTAAACCGAATTCAGCCCCAACTATCTCTTCAGTAAAATCTTTACGAAGTTCATGCTGGAAATATTTGCTGTCATCGGCAAGGAGTTCTTTGAGTCTCATCAATTCAAAATATCTCAGGGAATTTGCAAGGGCTATAGCAGCCGGTTCATTTATAATTGACCACAGTTTTGCATGTGTTTCATTATATGTTCCTTTGCCTTCTTTCCTGACAATAAAAGACCCTACAAATTTATCTTCCACAATAAGCCTTCCAACAATGATTGATGAAACTGGCCATCTATAATTTTCTGCAATCCTACCTACAATTTCATCTTTATATACATCTTCAGAAACCCTAACTCTGGGAAACTTCAATGGTTCTTCTAACTGTTTTCTAATATATGTGGGCATAGGAACCCCTTCGAACCTCATTTGACCTCCATCAATATCTGCGGTGGCAACTACATCGATGGTATGTGTTTCACTGTTATAAACAGTCATTATTAGTTCATCGGCTGGAATTATATCTTTTATGTATAGAAAACATTGATAGAGGGCCTTGTCTATTTCAAGGCTACCACATATTCTCATAGTCACTTCTCTATAAAATTGATTTTCATCTATGTGAGTAGAAGCCATAATTTTATCTGTGTTATAAAATAGTTTTTAGATAATTTCAAGTTTTTTTAAATGCTAAATAAAAAAATTCTGTTGTATTTTACAGTTTATAAAAAACTGTTTTATTTAATAGATATAAACTGTTGTATATAACAGTTCAATGCCCATGGTTTTATAATTTATTAAAATCATTTAACATTTTTTTGGTATGCGTTTTGCATAATTTATTAAAGAAATAAAAATTTATGAAAAAAGGAGAAGGCCATGGGAAGATTATGGGAGAAAAAAATCGATAAAATGTCCATGGAAGGAGCAATTATTGAAGTATTCGGTTGTGCATCATTACACAATCCAGTAATTACCCTTTTTAAGGGAAAAGAAAAGATTAGTTCTGATTTTTATTTAAATGGTAACAGGCAAGAGGCTGCCTTGATTGAAATCTTTGGCTGCGTCTCATTTGATAAAGTAGTAAATTTTGATTTGGAAAAAGAAAATGTTGTTGAAGTTTATAAAAGATATGAACCGATAGAAGCATTGATAGTGGGTATAGCCTAATACTTTTTCAAAACACAATCATTCAATGGTGAAGTTTCGTGGCGCTTCATCAAAGAATTATTCCTTTCAATAGATATTTTTACTTTAAAATCCCTTTAAAATCTTTTATAATGCCACACGAAAATTGGAAGTACCTGATAATTTATAAAACAGGTAAAATAAATCCATGAAGATTTAAATACAATTAGAAAGAGGAGAGGGCATGGTTGAAAGTAAAGATTTAAAAGGACTGGCAAAGGTAGAAAGATATTACAATGATTATGGTGTAAGGACCAAGGAGCTTAAGGCAAATGGAAAAAAGATTATAGGTTATGTATCTGCCCTTGGACCTGTTGAAGTTTTGACTGCTGCAGGTGTTGTCCCTTTTAGATTGAAGGGAAATGTGGATGAGGCTATAACAAAAGGCGATGCATATATGGAAACGATTGTTTGTCCTTTTGTGAGAAATGTTTTTGATGCGGCAATCAAGGGAAGATTCGATTTTATGGATGGTATGGTATTACCCCATCTGTGTGACAGTCTTGATCGGACTTCAGATGTATGGAGGGATTATTTAAACCTTCCCTATTTTCATTTTTTTAATGTTCCCCACGTGACAGATGAGCCATCCATTGAGTTTATGAAAGAGATACTTAAACTATTGATCTCAACCCTTGAAGATTACACTGGAAACAAGATCACTATCGATTCGTTAAGACAGGCAATCTTATTACATAACGAAAATAGAAGGCTCATGAGAAGCCTTTATGACCTGAGAAAAAACAATCCACCTTTGATATCCGGTACCGAGATGATGAAGGTGTTGGTTGCAATCATGGGAATTCCTGTAGAAGAGTCAAATGAGCTGATAAAGGAGATAATTGAAGAGGTTAGGTCAAGAAAACCTTCTTTAGACAGGCAGAAAAAGCGTATCATGCTTATAGGTGACCAGATTGACAGTGTTGCCATAACAGAAGCAATAGAAGGTTCAGGTGCATATCTTGTTATGGATGACATATCAATAGGTAGCAAGATGTACTATCAGGATGTGGATGAAGAAAAAGAACCCATTCTTGCTCTCGCTGAGCGATATTTAAGAAAGTTAAAAATCCCCACAACTTTTGTAGATACTGGTGGTACATATCAGGAAAACTTAAATGCCCGATTTGGTCATATGAGAAAATATATCGAGGAGTTTGATGTAGATGGCGTAATACTTCTTGTATATAAATATTGTGACCCATATGGATTCGAGGTGCCTGCCATTAAAAGCTATATTGAAGAGATAGGTGTTCCAGTTTTATATCTTGAAGACGAGTATTCTACATCGAGCCTCGCAAGGATGAAGACAAGGATAGAGGCATTTCTTGAAATGATAGCATAACAAAGGGAGGTAGTTTATGGCAGAAGAAAAAAAGGGAAGGGCACTGGCAACTAAAGCTGCGGCAAATATACCAAAATTCGTGCGGGGAAATCTCGCTGCAACGATCAAGGCAAAACAAGAAGGAAAAAAGGTCGCCTATGCTTATATAGCCGATGGCCAAGATGAGATTATGAGGGCTATGGATATAGTACCTGCGTGGGGAGAGAGTTTTGCAGGAGTTTGTGCTGCAAAGAGGGATGCAGAAAAATATCTTCAGAAAGCAGAATCGGATAATTTCTCAAGGTCTCTTTGCACATATGCCACATGCACAATAGGTTTTGACATGATAAGGGAAGAGATGGGCGTGGATGTAGTGCCAGATGCACCATGGGGCGGTATGGCAAGACCTGATATGATATTAGGTTCGGCTCAACTTTTATGTGACCCGAGATTCAAATGGCCACAGGCAACCCAACATTACCTCAGAGATGTACCTGTTTTTGTTGGTGCCATGTATTATCCGCCTTTTGACCCAAAACTGAATCATCATGACCAGGAAAAGTTTTATGTAAAGTATTGTACTGAAGAGCTCCGTGAATGCGTAAGATTCTGTGAAAAACATACTGGAAAGAAGATGGACTGGGATAGACTTGCCGAGATAGTTGAGCTTTCAGATAAGACATGGGACATATTCATAGATGCCTATGAATTGAGAAAGGCAATCCCCACACCAATGGATACAGGCGATGCCATGAACACCATGGTGCCTTTAACATTTAATCTTGGAACACAAGAGGCTTATGATTTCTATAAAGAATTATACGATGAGCTAAAAGAAAAGATAAAAAAAGGTGAAGGCGTGGCATCGCCTGAAAAATACAGATTAATATGGGCAGGAGGTCTACCTTCATGGTTTGCCCTTGGTGATTTTCAGTATTTTAACAGTAAAGGGGCAACATTTCCTGTTGAGGTAACCTATCGTGGGTGTGAAAAGATTGAAAGGCTCGAATTACCAAAGACAAATGACCCCCTTGAACATATAGCATGGAGGTGGGTGAGATACTGGACACACTGGTATGACAAGGCAAGAAAACGGCCGGGTTCATTGCCAAAAGTGGAAAGGATTATAGAGTATATCGAAGACTATAAGTGCGATGGTGTTGTATTCCATTCTGCTTTCTCATGCAGAAGCTGGCATGCAGGAATTATCCATCAGGCCGAAACCCTAAAAAAGGTATACAGGGAAATACCCATACTGATTTTAGAAGGTGATATAGTGGATATTAGCTCCTATAATGAGGCAGATACCCACAATAGAATTGATGCATTTATAGAAGCAGTAGATGCCTATAAGCAGAGGATGAGAAGGTAATGAAAAGGTATTTTGCTGGTATAGATATCGGTTCTACAATGACTAAGGTGGTTATATTCAGTGGCAGGATAGAAGCCACTGTCATAGGCCCCACAGGACCTGAACATAGAAGACTTGCTAATATAGTTATGGAGGAGGCTCTAAGGAAGGCTCAGATCAATTTTTACGATCTCTCCTATATCATTGCCACGGGATATGGGAGGATCAATGTACCCTTTGCAGATAGACAGATAACGGAGATCACATGCCATGCAAAAGGCATCCACAGCCTCCTCCCCACAGTAAAAACAGTAATCGATATAGGTGGTCAAGATAGTAAGGCAATCAAGATAAAAGATGGAAAAGTAATAAGCTTTGTTATGAATGATAAATGTGCTGCCGGAACAGGTAGATTTATAGAGATCATGGCAGATACCCTGGGTATTCCCCTTGAGGATATGGGGAGTATTTCTTTGACTTCTGATAAACCTGCATCTATAAGTAGCACCTGCACAGTTTTTGCAGAACATGAGATAACAAATCAG
>JAOAFK010000123.1 GCA_026416315.1 Syntrophorhabdaceae bacterium
GATATTGTTTAAGACATAGGTAAGTGATTGAGGTCTTTTTAATTGCCTTTCAAGTTCCAGTGACTGATGATAATATTTCATTGCCCTGTCAGTGTTGCCGAGTTTTGCATATATATGTCCAATATTGTTAAGGAGAGTGGCCTTTGTTGGTATATCATTTTGTTCTTCTACAATTTTTAAAGCCTCCTGATAATTCTTAAGGGCTTTTTCATATTGAGCTAAATCCATATACATTGTACCAAGATTATTAAGTGTTATACCGAGTTCTCTTTTAAGATTATTCTTTTTCTGAATCTCTATTGCTTCTTGATAGTAAGAGATTGCTTGGTCATGTTTATGGAGATCACAGTAAATATCTGCAATTTGTCTTAAAACAATAGATATCCCTTCAAAATTGTTATGTTTCTTCGCAATCTTTAGCGCTTCTTCAAAATATGAGAGAGCCTTCTCAAGCTGTCCCATTTGATAATAGACCATTCCGATTTGTGAGAGATTTGCCCATACTGAATTCTCGTCACCTTTTTCTCTATACAATGCGGCTGATTCATTAAAACTCATGATAGCTATTTCATTTTTACCTAGAGCCCTTGCTACTTTGCCCAATTCATGGTACACCATAGAGAGCCCATCTTTATTGCCCAGATTTTTATAAAGCCTCTTTGACTCTTCAAGATAATTATAGGCCTTATCAAAGCTAATTGACCTGCGGTAATATATTGAGCCTGCAAGGAGTAAATTATCTGCCAGCCACTCCTTGTTGCCATATCTTCGAGCCGCATCAATTGCCTTTTCATAATAAAACAGGGCTTTATTATCATCCCCTAAATCTTCATAGGCTGCACCAAGGCCATTATAGTTTGATGCAAGACATTCGTAGTTATTACCACAGAGGGCAAGGGATTTCTCATACAGGTTAATCGCATCTTTATATCTTTTTTCTTTATATGCCTTATCAGCCAATTCCCAGAGTCTCTCTGCCTCACTTTTCTGCTGGGCATATATTAATGTTGGTAACAAAAATATGACAAACAATATTAACGGTATTTTTTTCATATTATACCGCCTTGTAAGAAAAGTTTTGCGCTGAGACATTCTAATATAAAAAACATCATTTTAATTAAAAATGATTTTTTCTTTTTGTCAAGCTTATATATCCATAGAGTCAATCATCTTTTGAAGAACTAAGATGTGTAAGATTTTTAAGTTTACCCTTGAAGGCAAAATTGTTATAGACTTGATTTTTGACCTGATCGGTTAGACAGATTTATATTTTAATGAAAGTTATACGATAACTTTTGCACCCCTTACAGATGGATAATGTTTAATTTAAATGTTTAATTTAAAATTAACTTTGTAAAATTTTTGTAATTTTTCAAATTTCTAATTTTCCAGATTATTTTTTATTCTGAACGTTAATTTTTAAAATTTTTATTAAATAAAATTTTTCATTATTATATGTAGTTATGAAAAATGTCCTTCAGGGCACATATACACCCATGGAGACATTAAAGGGTTTTAGATATGCTGAAGTGGTGAAATATGTGACAGAAATTTGGCCTATTGGTCAGGTATATACTTTCTATCTTATCATGAATAAAAATACCTGGGACAAACTACCTCAAAACGTCAAAAAGGTCTTTAATGAATACCCTTTTGAAGAAAAATTTGCTCAGGTATGGAATGAAGTGGACATAGAGGGTAAAAAATATGGAATAGAAAAGGGTATACAATTCATTCAGTTATCTCCAGATGAGGCAAAAAAATGGATAAATGCCGCAGAAACAGTGGTTGATAAATATTCAAAATCAATGGTAAAAGCTGGCTATTCAGAAAAAGAGGTGAATGAGTGGGTCTCATATATTAAAGGGAGAATAAATTACTGGACAAAGAAACAGAGAGAAGCAAAGGTAAAGTCATAAACCGGACCTGACGATTTAATTATCTAATTGGAGGGTGTTTTCTTGATGCAATACCTTTAATCATCCTTACCATCCCTATAATCTATCCAATTGTGATTTCCAAGGGTTTTGACCCGATTTGGTTTGGCGTGATTGTAGTCCTTGTGACCTGCATGGGCATAATCACTCCTCCTGTGGGGATCAATGTTTATGTTGTGAAGGGCCTTGCACCGGAAGTGCCCCTTGAAAGAATTTTTAAAGGGATCACGCCCTTTCTTATTGCCATGATAGTGGCTACTATAATTTTAATTATTTTTCCATCCATCGCGCTGGTTCTTCCCAATATGGTTAAGTATTAAAATTTTCTGAAAGAATAATTTCTTATTAAAAACCCTTGGTTGAGACCATTAAAGAGATCTCAACAAATGATAAAAAACACTTGTAGTTGAATTTAAATTTATTCTGGTTTAATATTTTTTAAAAATTTATTTAAAAAGGGGTAAATACAAGACTATGGAAAAATTGGCTGAGATAACAAGACCCGCATCAAAAGATTCCTTGCCATTGCTTATGGACTTTGTAAGAGACCAGATATGGAACATGGAGTTTACAGAGGAGCGTAAAAAGGATATATGTAATGCTGTTGAAGAGGCGCTTTTGAATATATTTTATTATGGAAAAGCTTTAGAAAATACAGAGATAAATATTACATTTAAACTCGATAATTTTGGAAGGTTTCTCATAATTATCACAGATTTTGGTGCACCTTTTAATATGCTTTTAAGGGAAGCCTTTCCTGATGAAGAGGAAGCCCAGAAAATCAATGCACCCCCTTTTTCTATAAAGGTCATGAAAAGGGTAATTAAGGATTTAGAATACAAAAGAATTGAAAATATGAATATCCTCACATTTACGATACCAAGGCTGTAATGTTTATTCTTTTAGAAAAAATCTATGATATTCTTGTTCAGAGAGGTATTTTTTCAGTGCCTTACTTATTATCCTGAACAGTTCATCCAAGTCTTCATCAGACATTCTTTTTAAAATGATTTCCATTAACTTATCGTCAGAGAATTTTTGTAGATAGAACTGAACCGTATTTTCATTAGATTTTCTGTCAAGGCCGTATCCGATAAAACCATCGTAAACTTCTACAAAGTTATGGGAGTGTTTTGCCATAACACATTCCTTTCATTCTTCTTTTATTCTCGGATAAATGGTAATCTTATCAGTATCGGGTAGGTCCCCTGAAACGGACACACCGAGTTCTTTGAATCTTCTCAAAGAGGGAAGCACCCTTGATTCAAGAGACCCAACAGTCTTATTGTAATTATCCGTTGCCTTTTTCAGTGATGTACCTAATTCATCAAAATATTTCAATGTGGTGCTAAACCTTTCATATAATTCCTTTGCAAGTTCGTTTATTTTATAGGCATGTACTTCCATATTTTTTTGCTGCCAACCGTAAGCAATTGCCCTTAACAGGGCAACAAAGGTTGTGGGTGTGGCTATGATAATCTTTTTTTCCATGGCAGATTCAAGTAGTAATGGGTCGGCCTCAAGGGCTGTGCTTAAAAAAGATTCACCTGGGATAAAGAGCACTACAAATTCAGGAGATTTTTCAAACTGGCTCCAGTACTCTTTGGAAGAGAGATTTTTTATATGATTTCTTATCTGTTGGGCATGTCTTGCAAGGTGTGACTTCCTTTCTTCTTCTGTTGTTGCAGAAACTGCATCAAGGTATGCATCAAGGGGTGCCTTTGAATCAACAATGATCTCCCTGTTAGATGGAAGATGCACTACCATATCTGGCCTCAATCTTCCTTTTTCTGAATCTACTGTTGTCTGAATGGAAACATCACAGTACTGGCTCATGCCGGACAATTCTACAACCCTCAAGAGTTGCATCTCGCCCCATCTTCCTCGAACCTGGGGTTTTCTTAAGGCAATGGTGAGGTTTATAGTCTCTCTCTGTAGATTCTCATGGGATAATGTAATGGCCCTTAACTGCTCTTCAAGGCTACCATACATCCTTTTTCTTTCACCCTCAATAAGGATTATCTGTTCTTCATATCTTTTTAAGGCATCCTGTAGGGGTTTTATCATACTATCCATGGCAGCCTGATGTTCACCGAGCTTTCCCTTTGTTACCTCTAATATCTTTTCAAGATTTTGTGAAGCAAGCCTTAAAAAATCTTCACTGCTGCTTTTGAGGGCCGCTGAAGATAGGGCATTGAAGGTATCTGTGAGTTCCTTTTTCATAGATTCTATTAGCTGTTTCTGGTCATCGAGGTTTTTTTGAGCTGCTTCAAGCCTCGCCAATGCATCTGAACAGGTTTGCTTTTCCTGAATCAATTCATTTTTTAACCTATTAATTTCATCGTCTTTTTCATTTAGCAACCTCAATCTTTCTTCTGCGAGAGCCTGCTGAGAGCTTACCTTTGGTCTCAATAAAAGCCATCCTGCTATTAAACCTGAAATAAATGCAATTATAACATACAGATAGTTATCCAATGTGCCTCCCTAAAGATTTTACTCTATTATAATTCCCTTGAATTTTAAGTAAAGATAATTTTTTATCCTATATTTAATATTCTGTGTTTTTGCGTGTATTGTGGTAATATATTTCCGTGAAGTATGACTTAGATGTGCTTATTCCCTTCGGACTCACAATTTTTGCAGGCCTGTCCACAGGCATAGGCAGTGCCTTATCATTTTTTGCAAAACGAACAAATACAGGGTTACTTTCGTTCTCCCTTGGTTTTTCCGCAGGGGTCATGGTCTATGTGTCCTTTGTAGAGCTTTTCTATAAGGCAAGAGATATACTTACTGTTGAACTTGGAGAAAAACAGGGAAATGCTGCTGTTATCATCGCCTTTTTCCTTGGTATCTGTTTCATAGGCATCATAGACAGGCTTGTCCCATCCTTTGAGAATCCTCATGAAATCAGAATGGTGGAAGATATGGCATTAAATAACATTAAAGAACATCATAATAGACTTCTAAGGATGGGTTTGATCTCAGCCCTTGCAATAGGTATACATAATTTCCCGGAAGGTATTGCAACCTTTATTGCAGGGCTAAAAGATACAGCCCTTGGCACATCTGTTGCCATAGCGATTGCCATTCACAATATACCTGAAGGTATTGCTGTGAGTATCCCCATTTTCTATGCCACAGGAAACAGAAAAAAGGCATTCTGGTATTCAATGCTTTCAGGTATTGCAGAGCCTGTGGGCGCATTGATAGGATTTATGGTGCTTGTGCATTTTTTAAATGATGTTGTCTTTGCATTATTATTCTCATTTGTTGCAGGCATTATGGTATTTGTGGCATTAGATGAACTTCTTCCTTCTGCCCATGAATACGGTGAGCATCATCTCTGTATTTACGGCCTTGTCTTGGGCATGGCAGTCATGGCAATAAGCTTAAATGTCCTTATGTAAAGGTTTTATATGAATCATTGGTTAACCCTTTTAGAAAGCTGTGAACTGTGTCCGAGAAGATGCAGAGTAAATAGGTTGAAGGGTCAAAGGGGATATTGCAGGATAGCAGATAAAATTATCATAGCATACTATGGAAACCATTTTGGAGAAGAGCCACCCATATCAGGGGTTAAAGGCTCAGGCAATATATTTTTTTCTTCATGTAATATGCGATGTATCTTCTGTCAGAATTACCAGATAAGCCATGGTTTAAAAGGTAGAGAGTTTTCCATAGATGAGCTGGTAGATATCTTTTTTGAACTTGAAGATAAGGGTTGCCACAATATAAACCTTGTAAGCCCAACCCCTTATGTTCCCATGATTTTATGTGCCATCGAAAAGGCTAAAAAAAGGGGGTTAAAGCTCCCTTTTGTTTATAATACAAATGCATACGAAAATGTAGAGACCATAAGGCTTTTAAACGGCTATATTGACATATTCCTTCCTGATTTTAAATACTGGAACCCTGCCATTGCCCTGAAGTTATCCGATGCAAAAAACTATCCTGAACATGCAGCAAAGACCATAGTTGAGATGAAAAAGCAAGTAGGTGATTTAACTATTAAAAACAATATAGCAGAAAAGGGGCTTATAATAAGACATCTTGTGCTTCCTAATAATCTTGCAGGCTCAAGACAGATACTTAAGTGGATTTTGCTCCATCTTGGCAATAAAACCTTTTTAAGCCTTATGTCCCAATATTATCCTTTACATGATGCGTATCGATATCCTATGATTAATAGAAGGATTAAGGAAAAAGAATACGAGGAATTGATCGATTTTCTTTTAAAAAACGGTTTTGAAAATGTTTTTATTCAGGATGTGGAGAGTGCATCCTTGTTGATACCTGATTTTGAATTAGAAAGACCTTTTAATATATAAACACACAGGAGGGAGTTTTATGGAGATAAAAACAATTAATATCAATATCCCCCAGGGATTAAACATCATAATAGGTCAATCCCATTTTGTAAAGACTGTGGAAGATATCTATGAAATACTTGTAAGCTCTTCGCCCCATCTTAAATTCGGCATTGCATTTTCAGAGGCAAGCGGTCCATGCCTTGTTAGATATGAAGGAAATGATGAGGAACTGATGAGACTTGCCAGCGAGACCTCTTTTTCTCTTTCCTGTGGGCATACCTTTGTGATATTTTTAAAGGACGGATATCCCATAAATGTCTTAAATGCCTTAAAGTCATGTCAGGAGGTATGTCATATAATATGCGCCACCGCCAATCCCCTTCAGGTGATTGTTGTGGAGACAGAACAGGGAAACGGTATAATTGGTGTAGTGGACGGCTCAAGGCCAAAAGGTATAGAGCAGGAAGCAGATAAAAAGGCAAGAAAGGATCTGTTGAGGAATTTTAAGTATAAACTATAGCCTGACCAGAAGTAAAAAAAATCAATTTAAGATCTATTTAATATGGTACTGTTAATTTGTTTTTATAATTTATAAAGAGAAAAAGCAGTATGGCAGGAAAAAAATTATTATCATAATGAAAAAGAGAGATTTAAAAAATTTTACTTTATAAATGGATGAATGAATGACACAAAAAGAAGCAGCGCTCTTATCGCGAGGTATTACCCATAGCCTACGAGGTAGATCCTCTAATAGAGTACTTCCATACAAACTCAAAGAACATTAAAATAGGCTCTACTATATAGCTGTCTCTTATACACATCT
>JAOAFK010000124.1 GCA_026416315.1 Syntrophorhabdaceae bacterium
TTTAAACAAAGGTTGATGGTCTGCCCTCCATATGCCTTTTCCTTTCATTGAATCAAATTCTGGATTTGCCATAATTGCCTTTGCAATTGCCTTTGCATCAAGGGAGCCTGCAAGCTCAATGCCCCTTACTGCCTCCATTACACCTTCATAGGCCATTGCAGAATATGGATCGGGTGGATACTTGTATTCTTGCTGGAATTTTTTTGTAAAGGTATCAGATGCCCTAACTATTGCTGCATCATGGAATCCTTTCATATCATAATACCATGACATGAGAGAATAGACCCCTTCTAAAGCCTCTGGTGGTACTCCACTGCCAAAGGCATTAGTCATCCAATTAAACCATAAGGCCTTTACTTTTTTCTTAAGCCCTGTTTCATATGCCTGCTTTAAAACATTTATAGCGTCTACACCCCAGTGGGCCAACATTACGACATCAGGATTTTTTTCACCAATTTTCAATAAATATGAAGTGTAGTCACTTGTTCCAACAGGTGACTCTACATAGTCAACAGTTATTCCTCTTTTTTCAAAAGCAGCCTTAGCACCTGCCCACTGGTCACGACCGAATGCATAGGCAGGACCGAAGAAAGTTATTTTTTTATAGCCAAGCTTGTCGACTATATACGCTGCTCCTGCATATCCGATAGAGTATGCACATCCATGTATCGCAAAGGTTGTCTCTGCCATTTCATTTTTATCAAACATAGTGATAGCAACTACATTAACAGGGAAATAAGCAATAGGTGTCTTTTTAACTTCTTTGTTAAGTGCTGCAGAAATGGGTGCAAATGTTTGCCCTACTATTACATTGACCTTATTTTCATCAAGGAGTTCGCGGAATCTCCTTATGGCAATGTCTGGTTTAGATTCATCATCTTTGACAAAATATTCAATGGGCACCTTTTTACCCCCAATGTTTACACCACCTTTTGCATTGATCTCCTTTATGGCAAGTTTTGCGCCATCTAATTGAACAGGACCGATGGGAGATGCAGCACCTGTTAAGCCGAACATAAGTCCAATTCTAACTTTGTCTTGTGCAGATGCTTCTTTCAGGCTACCAAAAACAAATAAGGTGATAACTAAAACCAAAATAAAAAATAATTTTGAAGCTCTCAGATGTTTATTCATTTTATGCCTCCTTTTTTTGTCTTTTTCTATTGAGCTTATTTTTTAAAGTTTGCCACCTCCTTCCATGTTTCATTTTGTGAACTAATTTTTATCTGGTCTATCATACGTTGATTGTGTTCAATGAATGCAGCCTCTGCTTCGTGGGAATCTTTATTTTTTATGGCCTCGAGTATCCTTAAGTGGTGTTTATATAATTCTGGGAGTATAGGGTTAATCATCATGGCAATAGGCCTCATTTTGTTTTTTATGGCCTCAAGCATCTCTTGCAGGGTTTGGTTTCCACTTAATTCATATATAATGGCGTGAAATTCAAAATCCAATTTTGAATATGCTATCAAATCTTCTTTTTCAACAGCCTTTGCCTGCTTATCAAGACATGCCTTCATCTTTTTTATGGCCTTTTCATTTGCATTTTGTGCTGCAAGTTTTGCAGCCAATCCTTCTAAAGCCTGTCTTACCGTATACATCTCTATGGCTGCTTTAGGGGTAAGGACAGCCATAAAAACGCCTTTATTAGGGATGTTTTCAAGGAGACCTTCCTGCATCAGTCTATGAACCGCTTCCCAGACTGGAGTTCTACTTGCACCTACTTCTTTTGCGATTTGTTCAACATTTATTCTTGCTCCAGGGCTGAATCGGTGGTTTAAAATCATGTTTTTAAGGATATCATATACTTGGTTGCTTAATCTTTGTTTATTAACCTTCATATTCGCTCTCTATCCTCCCCCCACTCATTTTTTTGAGAAAATTGGGGGATTAGGTGGGTTGAGCGGGGGAGGATATTTGGAGTTATTGTAATCATTGCTTTTATCTCACATACATTAAACTACAAAAAATAAAATTTTTTGTCAAGAAATTTCATGAAATATATTTCATTTTTCATGAAATAATAATTATATTGTAATAAAATCAATGAATTAGATAAAATTTTTTTAATTTTTTGATTTTATAACCCTATGCCGTCGATCTTTGTGTTGCAGAATTTGCAGGCACCATTTTTTAGATTATATTCCAGGATGGTAAACCCAAATCTCTTTATCACGGTTTTTTTACAATTATAACAATATGTGTGTTCCCCTTCTGAACCGGGGATGTTTCCTTCATAAACATAGCGAAGCCCAGTTTTAAGGCCAATTTCCCTCGCTTTTTCCAGTGTTTTGGCAGGGGTCCTTTTTGCATCAAGAAGTTTATAGGTAGGATAAAAGGCAGTTACATGCCAGGGTGTTTCAATGCCCACCTCATTTTTTATAAACTCGGCTATACCTTTTAGTTCATCTTCACCATCATTATAACCTGGTATTATAAGGGTTGTAATTTCAATCCAGATCCCGAGGGTTTTGTATGACTTTATTGTCTTTAAGACCCCTTCTAATTCTGCCTTGCATTGTCTTCTGTAGAAATCCTTATTAAATCCCTTCAAATCTATATTTGCCGCATGGAGATAAGGGCTTATCTGTTTTAAAGGTTCATCCTCAATATATCCATTTGTTACAAAATTATTGTAAATGCCTTTTTCTTTTGCCAGCTTCGCCATATCAAAGGCATATTCATAGAAAATCGTTGGTTCTGTATATGTATACGAAATGCTTTTGCATCTTCCTTGAATTGCCATCTCCACGGCATCTTCAGGAGATAGGTGTTCACCAGCTATCCTTTTTGTATCAACGGGTATCTGGGATATTTCATAGTTTTGACAGTGTAAACATTTGAAATTACATCCCACCGTTGCTATGGAAAATGCCCTGGAGCCTGGAAAAAAATGAAAGAGGGGCTTTTTTTCTATGGGGTCGATGTGATATGAGCATGGTAAACCATAGACAAGGGTGTATAGTATACCATCCCTGTTTTCCCTGACGCCACAAATTCCCCTTTTTCCCAATGTAATTACACAGTTATGTCGACAAAGGAGGCATCTGACAGTATTATCTTCCTGTTTTTTGTAAAAGAGCGCCTCTTTCATCGCATTTTAAATACAATGTTTATCACTTCATCCATGCTTTTCACGGGAACAAACTTTAAATTCTCTTTAACATATGAAGGCACCTCATCGAGTTCCCTTGCATTTTCTTTGGGAATTATGACTGTTTCCATCTTTGTTCTTAAGGCCGCTAAAGCTTTTTCTTTTAAACCACCAATTGGTAAAACCCTTCCGGTGAGGGTAATTTCACCGGTCATGGCTATCTTTCTTGAAACAGGTTTTTTTGTTAAGGCACTTATCATGGCAATTGCCATGGTTATGCCTGCTGAAGGTCCATCCTTTGGGATGGCTCCTTGTGGTACATGGACATGCATCTCAAGGTCATCAAAAATAGCGTCTTCAATACCTAACTTATCTGCATTGGATTTTATATAGGTCATGGCAGCCTGGGCAGATTCTTTCATTACTTCACCCATGTTACCCGTCAAAATAAGATCCTTTTTTCCTTTTCTGCAAGAGGCTTCAACATATAAAACATCACCTCCGAATTCTGTCCAGGCAAGACCTGTGGCAATACCTACTGTATCCTGTTCAAGATCTCCTTCTGGAAGATATTTAGGCACACCAAGAAAACTGGATAAGTTTTCTGTTGTTACGATAACCTTTTCTTTTTCTCCTTCTGCTATCTTTTTAGCAACCTTTCTCGTCACTGCCGCAATTTCCCGCTCTAAATTCCTCAAGCCCGCCTCTCTTGTGTATTCCTGGATTATCTTTTCAATGGCCTCGTCTGTAAATTTTAAATATTTATGCTTTATGCCGTTTTCTTTTAGTTGCTTAGGTATAAGATATTTTTTAGCAATGATGAGTTTATCTTTTTCCGTATAGCCTTCAATATTTATAATCTCCATTCTATCACGCAATGCAGAAGGAATGGTATCAATCCTGTTTGCAGTGGTTATAAACATAACCTTTGAAAGATTGAACGGAACATTGAGATAGTGGTCACTGAAGGAATGGTTCTGTTCGGGGTCTAACACCTCAAGGAGTGCACTTGCTGGATCACCTCTGAAATCTGTACCTATTTTATCTATCTCATCCATCATGAATACAGGGTTGTTTGAGCCTGCCTGTTTTATACACTGAATAATCCTGCCTGGCATGGCACCAACATATGTCCTTCTATGTCCTCTTATCTCTGCCTCGTCTTTCATACCGCCTAATGAAATTCTTGAAAACTTTCTGCCAAGCGCCCTGGCAATAGATTTACCAAGGGAGGTCTTGCCAACCCCAGGTGGACCAACAAAGCATAGAATTGGGCCTTTCATTTCACCCTTTAATTTCATAACGCTTAAAAATTCGAGAATCCTCTCTTTAACTTTATCGAGATTATAATGGTCTTCATCAAGTACCTTTTTTGCAAGTTTTATATCGAGATTATCCTTTGTGGAGATACTCCAGGGCAACTCTACAAGCCATTCAAGATAGGTCCTCAGCATGGAGAATTCCACTGCATCAGGATGCATGAGTTCCAATCTTTCAAGTTGCTTTTTTGCCTCTTTTTCCACCTCTTTTGGCATCTTTGCCTTTTTTATTCTTTTCTGTAAGTCTGCGATATCTTCTAATTTTTCATCACCTTCACCGAGTTCGTTTTTTATTGCCTTCATCTGTTCTCTTAGGAAATAATCCCTCTGGCTTTTTGTCATCTCTTCCTTTGCCTGGGAGAGGATCTTTGCCTGCATGTTTAAAAGTTCAATTTCTTTACTCAATATCTCTGATAATTTTTTAAGTCTTTCAACAGGGTCTATGATCTCGAGTATTTCCTGGGCCTTTTCTACATTCAATCCGAGATTTGCAGCGGCAATATCAGCAAGCTTTCCAGGCTCATCTATTGTGTCGAGGATAATGAGGACATCAGGAGGCACCATTCTGCCCATAGAGACGACACGCTCCATCTCCTCCTTTACATATCTCATGAGTGCCTCAATTTCGAGGGTGATTTCTGTTATGACTGGCTCTTCTATGACATCAACACGCACGAGAAAGGTGGGTGTTTCCTGAATATATTCTTTTACCCTGGCCTTTTTTAATCCCTGAATGAGAATCTTTACCCTGCCATCTGGCAGTCTTAACATCCTCATAATCTGAGAAACCACACCAATGGAATAGATTCTCTCAGGAAGGGGGTCTTCATCTGTTAGATCTTTTTGTGCTGCCACCACAATAAGTCTGTCCTTAGACAAGGCCTTTTCCACTGCATTGATTGACATATCCCTACCCACAAAAAGGGGCAAGACAACAGAAGGATACATCACCATATCCCTCACAGGAAGTAATGGCAGGATTTCCGGAATCTTTATCATTTCTTCTTCAAGCATCTATTTGTGCCTCCAACATGAAAGTAAAATAAGATTATCAGAATATAAACAATCAGTCAACATTACAAAACTCAACCCCATTTTATGCCTTTTTTCTTTTTCATTTTGTTGATTTTTGTATTAGAATACTTCTATAATTACCAGTCAAACAAAGGGGAGTATTATGGAGAAACTAAAAGAGATAACAATAAAAGACACTGTAGTCAGGATTATAAGGGGTGATCTGACTGAAAGTGATGTAGATGCCATAGTAAATGCTGCAAATTCTTATCTCCAGCATGGAGGCGGTGTGGCAGGAGCAATCGTTCGAAAAGGGGGGAGCATAATCCAGGAGGAAAGCAATCGTATCGGGTTTTGCCCTGTGGGTTCTGCTGTCATTACATCAGGTGGAAAATTAAAGGCAAAATATGTAATTCATGCTGTAGGCCCAAGATGGGGTGAGGGTGATGAGGAAAAGAAATTGAGTAATGCAATAGAAAGCACCTTAAAGCTTGCAGATGAAAAAGGCTTTAAATCCATTTCAATGCCTGCAATAAGTGCGGGAATTTTTGGATTTCCAAAAAATAGATGTGCAGAAATCATTACTGGAGAAATATTTAAATTCATCCAGTCAAAAGAGACATCTATAAAAGAAATAAACATATTTCTCATAGATGAAGAAATTATCACATATTTTAAACAAGAATTAGAAAGGCTTAAAACAGATTAAATTTTTATATTAAATTTCAGGGGCAATGATATGGATGAAAAGAAAAGATTGCTCGAGATATTAAAGACTCTTTCCTATGAAGAGGGTGAATTTATTTTAAAAAGCGGGAAAAAAAGTTCTTTTTACATTGATGCAAGGGAGACAACTTTAAATCCTGAAGGTATGAGCCTTGTTGGTAGCATTATATATAAGATGGTAAAGGAAATTCCTGGGATTGAAGCAGTGGGTGGTGTTAGTGTGGGTGCAGACCCCATTGTATGCTCTGTAGTGCTTCATGCTTTTAACAGAAATGATAGTATTTCAGGTTTTTTTGTGAGAAAGGAGCCAAAGGCACATGGCAGGAGCCTCTGGATAGAGGGTGCAAAAAATTTAAGGCCCGGTATGAATGTGGTGATCCTTGAAGATGTGGTAACAACAGGTGGTTCATCCATAAAGGCCATTGAGATTACAGAACAGGCCGGATACAAAGTAAAAGGATTGATAGCAATCCTTGACAGACTTGAGGGCGGAAAAGATTTAATAGAATCAAAAGGTTATATATTTAAATCTATCTTCAACATTAATGATTTGAGATAAATTTTCTAAAATTATGGGACTAATTAATATATCAGGGAGTGGTTTGAGACTCCTTATGGTAGGAGGCAAAGGTGGGGTAGGTAAAACGACATGTGCGTCTTCCATTGCCCTTAAATTTGCCTCTGAAGGTAAAAAGGTGCTTTTAATATCAAGTGATCCCACGCCGTCTCTTTCAGATATATTTGAGGTAAATATAGGCGATAAAGAGACAAAAATACTTGATGAATATGAACTTTATGGTCTGGAGATATCATCAGATATAGTTTTAAAAAGATGGAAAGAGAGATTTGGTCCAGAAATCTATGAGGTTATTTCATCCTTTGCAAAGGTAGATTACGATTTTGTAGATTATGTGGGCACTGCCCCTGGTATTGAAGAAGAATATATGTTGAATTTTATTATCGAGCTCGTTGAAAATGGAACATATGACATTATCGTATGGGATACAGCACCAGCAGGACATACCTTAAGACTGCTCCAATTACCGCATCTTTTTTTAAAACACATGGAGGCTGCCACAAGATTTTATATGAGCATGTATGATTATTTTGAGAAGATAAAAGGTGCTGTAAAATTAAAGGGTTCAAAGAGAACCCTCCTCGAGATCATAAGCAGCTGGGAATCCCTCTCGGAGAGGATAGTTCAATTTATAAGAGACAGGGAAACAACCAAATATATTATTGTAACCATACCCGAGGCCCTTGGTGTTAAACTTACAGACAGGATTATAAAGGAGTTTAATGAAAATAACCTGTATGTGGAAAATATCATTATCAATCATGTGGTAAAGGATGCTGATTGTGTTTTTCACAAAAAAAGAAAAACCATGCAGCAGCAATATATTGAGCTTTTGCAACGTCGTTACAGTGATATAAATATGGTAATTTTATACATGTCTGCCGATGAGATAAAAGGAAAAGAAAAGATAAGGCAGACGGGAGAGGCTTTATTTTCATGAGGAGATTAAGGATAACAGGTGGGGTAATAAAGGGTAGATATATTGAGGTCCATGATAATATCCATATAAGACATACATCCTCAAAGGTAAGGGGATCTATTTTTAATATGTTAGGTGATGTTCATGGCAAAAGGATAATCGATTTATTCTCAGGTTCAGGTATCCTTGCCTTTGAGGCTATAAGCCGTGAGGCACACCATGCAACCATTGTGGAGATTAATAAAAAAGCTGCTGAAAAAATAAAAAAGAATATAGATGCTTTAAATCTCAATGAGAAGTTTTTGATTCTGAATATGGATGTTATTGATGCAATACAATTTTTAAGCAAAGAGAAAAAGACTTATGATGTAGTTTTTATGGACCCACCTTATGAGAAAGGTTATATTGGAAAAACCTTAAAGGTTTTAGAGGAAAATGTAATTTTTAACAGTGACACTGTCTTTGTCATTGAATCTTCAAAAAGAGAGATGGTAAAAAATCATTTATCAAAAAACTGGTATATAATAAAAGAAAAAATATATGGAGATACTGCAGTTGCAATAATAAAAAGTGAAATCTTTAGTAAAAATTAACTATTAAGGAGAGGCCATGAAAGAAAAGATTGCTGTTTACCCCGGTTCCTTTGACCCAATAACCAACGGTCATCTTGATATACTCACACGGGGGCTTGAGCTTGTAGACAAAATAATTGTGGCTGTGGCATATAATATCGAAAAAAAAGCCCTTTTTACAGTGGAAGAAAGAAAAGAGATGATAAGAGAATCCATAAACGGAAATCCAAATGTTATCGTAGACAGTTTTGAAGGACTTCTTGTGGATTATGTAAAAAAAGTAAACGCAAGGTTTGTTATAAGGGGGCTCCGTGCCATGAGTGATTTTGAATATGAATTCCAGATGGCATCTATGAATAGAAATCTCAATCATGATATGGATACAATTTTTATGATGACAAGCAAGGATTATTTTTTTATAAGCTCAAGGACCATAAAAGAAGTAGCAAGCTTTGGTGGCTGTGTGACAGGTCTTGTGCCACCCATTGTAGAAAAGAGATTAAAGGAAAAATTTTTCAATACCAATAAATGATAAGGAAACCTTTTTTTAAAATAAGTCTAATCGTAATTTTAGTCCACCTCTGTATATTTTTTACAACAAATTTATACTCAAAGTTGCCTGCTTCAGAAAAACAAAAGACAACAGATGGTAGGCCGATTAATATAATATCAATAAATGGTGCCATAAATCCTCCTGTGGCAGGTTTTATTTCTGAGGTGATTGAAAAGTGTGAAAAGGAAGACGCCCTTGCATTGGTTATCCTCCTTGATACTCCAGGAGGTCTTGATACATCCATGAGACAGATTGTGAAATCCATTATGGATTCACCAATTCCTATTATTGTTTATGTATATCCATCCGGGGCAAGGGCAGCATCTGCTGGAAGCATCATACTTTTGTCTGCCCATATTGCTGCTATGGCACCAGGGACTAATGTGGGCGCTGCCCATCCAGTTACAGTGGGGAAGGAGAAAATAGACAAGGAGATGATGTCAAAGGTTGTGAAAGACGCAGAGGCATATGCAAAAAGCATTGCCATGAAAAGGGGTAGAAATGTTGAGTGGGCAGCAAAGGCAGTGAGGGAAAGCGCCTCCATTACAGCAAAAGATGCCCTTGAAAAAAATGTCATTGATGTAATTGCCGAAAATATGGACAAGCTCATTGAGAGTGTTGAAGGAAAAGAGGTAGAGACAAAAAAAGGTAAGGTAATCTTGAAGTTAAAAGGCAAAAAAAAGGTTCAATATGAAATGCCTTTTAAATACAGATTTCTGTCCTATATAAGCGACCCCAATGTTGCCTATATCCTTATGATGATAGGTCTTTATGGTATCTTATTCGAGATATACAGTCCTGGGGCTATATTCCCTGGAGTGATAGGTGGTATATGCATCATCCTTGCCCTCTACGCATTTTCTACAATACCAATAAGTTACGCAGGGATTTTTCTCATCTTACTCGGTATAGTATTTTTTATACTTGAATTAAAAATTGTCAGCCATGGTGTTTTAGGGCTTGCAGGGATTATATCTTTGGTGATAGGCTCTATTATGCTTATTGATCTCCCATATAGTGTATTTTCCATATCATGGAAGAGCATATTAACCGTTGTAATCCTCACTGGTATATTTTTCTTTGGTGTGTTATCATATGCAATTAAGGCACAACTTTCTAAGATTAAGACAGGAACAGAAGGTCTGATTGGTGAGGAAGGGGAGGCAAAAACAGATATCAATGGAAAAGGTAAGGTTTTCCTTCATGGTGAATTATGGAATGCAAGAAGCAATGAGCCTATAAAAAAAGGAGACAAGGTCGTAGTTGAAAAGGTAGATGGGCTTTTGCTCATTGTAAAGAAAAAGGGAGGTTAATATGGTTCCGTTTGTTTTTATTATAGTCTTAATTGTTTTTTTTCTCGCAAGTGCCATTAAGGTGCTAAATGAATACGAAAGAGGTGTTGTGTTTAGACTCGGAAGAGTCCTTGGCAGCCCTAAAGGCCCTGGTCTTATCATTCTGATACCAATAATAGATAGAATGGTAAAAGTGAGCTTGAGAACAGTAGTGCTTGATGTACCTCCCCAGGATGTGATTACAAAGGATAATGTGTCTATTAAAGTGAATGCTGTGGTATATTTCAGGGTAATTGATGCCTTAAAGGCCGTTGTGGAGATAGAAAATTATCTTTATGCAACAAGCCAGCTCGCCCAGACAACCCTTCGAAGTGTTTTGGGACAGGCTGAACTCGATGAGCTCCTATCCCACAGGGAAAAGATAAACGACAGACTTCAGGATATACTGGATGCCCATACAGAACCATGGGGGATTAAAGTAGCAAACGTAGAGGTGAAAAATGTAGACCTCCCTCAGGAGATGCAAAGGGCCCTTGCAAGACAGGCAGAGGCCGAAAGGGAAAGAAGGGCAAAGGTAATTGGTGCTGAAGGTGAATATCAAGCTGCTACAAAATTAGCTGAGGCCTCTGAAATACTATCAAAGAACCCCATGGCCTTGCAATTAAGATACCTGCAAACATTGATTGAGATTTCTACAGAGAAGAATTCTACAATTGTCTTTCCTATACCTATTGACCTTATAAAGGTTTTTACAGATAAATTAAAAAAAGATGAGTGATTATAAGATAAGAGAGAATCTTTTAAAGGTAAAATGATAATGAAGAAATGGGTTATATTTCTCTTGATTTTTATCTTATGTTCTTCTTATGGACATGCAAGGCCAAAATCAGCCCCACATAAAAAGATTCAGAAAAACACTTCAATAGAGAAGATTGAACCATATAAGGCATTTATAGTCACCGAGGCATCAACTGGTAAGATCCTTGAAGGTGAAAACATCCATGAGAAAAGACCACCAGCCAGTGTTACAAAACTCATGCTTGCCTATGTGGTATTGGATAAGCTTAACAAAAAGGAAATTAGCCTCACAGACAAAATCACTGTCTCTAAAGAGGCGTCGAAGATTGGAGGCAGTCAGGTATATCTCAAAGAAGGAGAGGTTTTTACTTTAGAGGAACTTATGAAGGCGACCCTTGTTGCCTCTGGTAATGATGCGGCATACGCTGTGGCAGAGTTTGTGGCAGGAAGTAAAGATGAATTTATAAAACTCATGAATGAAAAGGCAAAGGCCCTTGGAATGAACGACACAGAATTCCATTCTGTCCATGGTTTGCCTCCTTCAAAAGGACAGAAGGAGGATTTGACATCGTGTTATGATCTATCAATCCTTGCAAGGGAGCTTTTAAAATATCCAAAAATAATAGAATGGACATCTATAAAGACCGAGGGATTCAGAGACGGAACATTTATAATGAATAATCACAATAAACTTCTAACAAAGTTGCCTGGGATTGTGGATGGATTAAAGACAGGATACTATAAAGAGACAGGTTTCAATATTGTAGCCACAGGAAAAAAGAATGAATTAAGGTTTATAGTGGTTGTATTGGGAAGTCCAACGGCAAAGATAAGGGATGATATAGCCATAGAGAAATTCAAAA
>JAOAFK010000155.1 GCA_026416315.1 Syntrophorhabdaceae bacterium
AGATGTGTATAAGAGACAGCCATAGGTGAGGCTGCCATAGCAGAATCCCTCATAAAATTTATGAGAGAACAAAAAAGGCTAAGTGACGGTTTTATTATCACGACAAACACATATTATACAAGGGATCTTCTTTTAAATAGATTAAAGGGTATCCATGTGTATTCCCTCCCTGTTGACATACAGTATGTCATAAAAAATTTTGTAGATGGCTCAACATTTAAGGCACTTTTAATCATTGAAACAGAGATCTGGCCAAATCTCATCTGGACTGCTAAAAAATCCAATATACCTGTAATTATTTTAAACGGAAGGATATCGGATAAGTCTTATCCAAACTATAAAAGATTATCTTTTTTTCTAAAACACGTATTATCCCATATTTACATCATCATTACACAATCAGAGGAGCATAGAAAAAGATATATCTCCATAGGTGCAAACCCTGAAAGGACAATAACAACGGGAAATATAAAATATTACAGGGAAATACCATCTGGCCCTTTTTCATCTAAAGAGCACTTGGTAACCTTTGGTAGTGTGAAAGAAAAAGAACTTGATGCTTTATTTTATGTTATAAAAAAACTAAAAGAGGATATACCTGATATTAGAATCTTTGTAGCACCAAGGGAGCTTCACCTATCATCTATCATAGAAGAAGAATTAAAAAAAGAATATAAAACTGTAAGATACTCTTCACTAAAAAATGAGAAAAATTCTCGCATAAGAGAAGATGCTGATATGGTGGTTGTGGATACAGTGGGTGATCTTTTAAATATATATCAGAAAAGTAAAATCGCCTTTGTGGGTGGCAGTCTTGCACCATACGGAGGCCAGAATATCCTTGAACCATTATTTTTTGAAACACCTGTCCTTTTTGGTCCTTATATGGAAAATTTCAAAGAAATAGCAGAATTAATATTAGAAAAAAAGGCAGGTATAATGGTGAAAAACAAAGATGATTTATACAGAAACATAAAATATCTTCTAAATCACCCTGATGAAGCAGATGAAATAGGTAAAAAAGGTAAGGAAATTATCCATATGCACAGGGAATACATGGAAAAAACAGTAGATATTGTACTAAATGTCATTGAGAAGGGGATAATATAACATGGAGGAATTTTCAAAACTTGTAGAACTCATGGCAACATTAAGGAGCGAGAAAGGTTGTAAGTGGGACAAAAAACAGACTATCCATTCATTTAAAACCTTTCTTGTAGAAGAGGTATATGAGTTAATCGATGCAATAGAGAGAGAAGATTACAGTCATATTAAGGAAGAATTGGGGGATTTGATGTTTCATATCATCTTTATTTCACAGATCTGCAGGGAAAAAAATGTCTTTGACATAAAAGATGTCTTAAATTTTACATACAAAAAGATGTATAATCGACATCCCCATGTGTTCTTAGAAGGTAATCCCGACAGCCCCATTGAAAAAAGATGGGAAGAGATAAAAAGGGCAGAAAAAGAGGACTATTCACCCCTGCAGAACATCCCAAAGATGATGCCCGCACTACTTAGGGCCTATGTAGTAACAAAAAGGGCAGCAAAGGTGGGTTTTGACTGGCCTAAAATTGAAGATGTTTATAAAAAACTCGATGAAGAATTAGATGAACTACATAAGGCAGAAGCAAAAGGAGACATAGATAAAATAAAGGAAGAAATAGGGGATATACTTTTTACAATGGTAAATGTATCAAGGTTTCACGGTATAGACCCAGAGGATGCCTTAAGAACTACCATTGAAAAATTCATAAGAAGGTTCAGATACATCGAACAACATACAGAATTATCTGATGCTGATTTAGATGTTATGGACAGACTATGGGATGAGATAAAGTCTATGGAAAAAGAGGGGGATTAACCCCCTCTTTCTTATTCTGCCTTTACAACATTTGCTGCCTGAGGACCCTTTGGACCTTTTGTAATTTCAAATTCAACCTTTTCGCCCTGCTTCAGTGTTTTGAAACCTTCCTGTTTTATTGCGGAAAAATGGACAAATACATCCTCTCCATTATCCTGCTCAATAAAACCATAACCCTTTGAATCGTTAAACCATTTTACCCTACCTACTGCCATACTACTAAACTCCTTTCAAAAAATATTAAGCAAACTGCTTAAACGGTATAGTATGCCTTTTTACCATGCAATGTCAAGCTAAATATACTTTTTTTAAAAATAATTTATTTGAAACAGATAACTCTCCGGCGTATAATTACCATTTAAATGGCAAAGGTATATTTAATAGGAGCAGGCCCTGGGGATCTAAAACTTATAACCGTTAGGGGTCTTGAGTTGATTCAAAAGGCAGATGTAATCATATACGACAATCTTGTCAACAGAGACCTTTTAAATTACGCAAAAAAGGATGCGGTGATCATCTATGCAGGAAAGCAGGCCTCAAGACATGAATTGACACAGAATGAGATAAACGAACTCTTATTTGAAAAGGCAAAGGAAAACAATACAGTTGTGAGATTAAAAGGTGGAGACCCTTTTATATTCGGCAGAGGTGGTGAAGAGGCCTTCTTTTTGGCAGAACACGGTATAGACTTTGAAATCTGTCCAGGTGTTACATCTGCCATATCCGTTCCAGCATATGCAGGCATCCCCCTCACCCACAGGCATTTTGCCTCGTCCGTCGCATTCATCACAGGCCATGAAGATGCTGAAAAAACAGCCTCATCAATAAACTGGGAGAAAATCTCAATAGGTGCGGATACCCTTGTTTTTCTAATGGGAATAAAAAATATCAAACAGATCACAGAAAAATTAATAGAATTTGGCAGAAACCCCGATACAGAGGCCTGTGTTATTACAAATGGGACTTTACCTGAACAAAAAGTTGTTACGGGTAAACTTTCAGACATAGCTGAAAAGGCTAAACAGGAAGGTATAAGGCCACCAGGAATCATTGTTGTGGGAAGGGTTGTGGAGTTAAGAAAAATCCTCTCATGGTTTGAAAAAAAACCCCTTTATGGTAAGAAAATCGCCATAACAAGGGCAAGACCGCAGTCAATAAAACTGGGAACAGCCCTTTCTGATAAGGGTGCTATGGTTATATATATACCAGTTATAGAGATAAAGCCCATTAAACCGAATATACCATTGGATGAGGCAATAAAAGATTTAGATAGCTATTTCGGAATTATTTTTACAAGCACAAATAGCGTGAGCATATTTTTTGATGCCCTATTTGAAAATAAAAAAGATGCAAGGTTCCTATGCGACAAAAAGATCTTTGCCATCGGAGAGGCAACTGCAAAGGCCCTCCTTGAAAAAGGGGTTATATCAGATTTTGTGCCTGAAAAATGGACTTCCGAAGGGATAGTAGAGGTTTTAAAAACCCTTGATTTAAACAATAAAAAGATTCTTTTACCCAGGGCAGAAGAGGCCAGTAACATTATTGCTCAGTATATCCATAAAAATGGTGGGAGCTGTCATGTGGTTCCCATATATAGAACAGTACTTCCGGAAAAAACGGAGCATTTAAAAGAAAATCCCGATGTGATAACATTTACAAGCTCCTCCACTGTTAGAAACTTTATATCCATCTATGGAAAAGATATCCTGAAAACCACTATCAATGCATCCATAGGGCCTGTGACAACATATACATTAA
Source organism: Syntrophorhabdaceae bacterium (assembly GCA_026416315.1). Taxonomy (GTDB): domain Bacteria; phylum Desulfobacterota; class Syntrophorhabdia; order Syntrophorhabdales; family Syntrophorhabdaceae; genus JAKORG01. The sequence continues at coordinate 3,626 of JAOAFK010000155.1, forward strand.
AGGATTATGGTATAGAAGTCCACATAGAGGCAAAAAGACATGATATTTCAGGCCTCGTGGAGGCAATAGAAGCGTATTTCAATGTTTATAAATAGCCTGTAAAAAAACGAAAAAATAAAAGGTTAAATAAGATAGGGCTCCCACATCTTTAATGTCCTTGAAATATAATCAGAAGGCAACCCCTTAACAAGTTGATTATGTCCAGGCAGGAGCATATCCACCTCAAGTTTTGAAAGTTTCATAAGGGAATTTCTCAACTCTTTTGCATCGGCACCGAAGAGGTCGAATCTTCCAATGGCATAATCTGCATATACCACATCTCCGGGGATCAATACCTTTTTCTCCCTGTTATATAATGCAATGCCACCAGATGAATGACCGGGTATGTGTATGATTTCCCATTCCATGTTACCGAGCATTAGTTTTTCATCACCCTTGAGTTTTCTATGGACCGTTAGTCTAAAGGCATCTGATGAAAGGCCGTATTGCATCTGGCACATACTCTTAAACATGTCCATACCATATACTGCCCTGTCATCACCCCTTTCAAGGAGCTCTGCCTCTGCCTCATGAACCCATAGCTCAGCATGGGGTATCTCTTTTAAAACTTCTGAAATACAGCCTATATGGTCAAAGTGTGTATGGGTCATAATAATCCTCTTAATTGCCGTTAGTTCAACCCCATCTTTTAAAATAGACTGTATTTTATATCTACCTTTCCCTGCTAGTCCTACATCAATAATGGAAAGGTCCATTGATGATGGCTCACCTATCACATATGTATGAGAATCAGGGATGAATTCATCCATACCTTGAATAGCATATATACCTTCAGTTATTTTAGCCATATTAAACCCCTTTCTATTTTTTAAACAGTGTATTTTACTTTTTAGTCTGAAAACGGTCAAGATAAATTAATACGAAAATATTAAAACCATGTGAAAATTCATGTTATATTATGAAAAGGAGAGATAGATGGAAGACAGGATAATCGATTCGATTAAAGAAAATTTTCTTAAAGTGGAAAAGTTAGAGGAAAATGTAAGACTATTTAACAGTCTTACAAAGGATTCAAAGGTAAAACTTCTAAATGCAATAATGGAGATAAAAGAAGAAATAACCGGAAGATTTTTAAACCTCATTTATGAACATGAAGGAGATAAAGATGTTCTCAAGAAGATAAGAAAGATTGTCTTTTCACTAAAAACAAGGGGCATTAAGGTAGATGAGCCTTTAAAAAAAGGAGAGGCTGCACTGAGACAGACAGAAGAGGTTAAAGATAGAAAGATCAAAAGTTACATTACTAATTTTGATTATTACAATCAGATGGCTGTGCTTATGGGAATAGAATTAAAAAAGAAAAATTTTTTACTTGTGCACGGAGAAATTGAATTCCCAAATGGTTTGAAAAACCTAAATATCGTGCCTTTTAAAAAGGATGAATTTGAGCACATCATATCATCAAGTTTATTTGAACAAAAGGATAAACTCGCCTTTTCAGAGGCGCCTGTGAATTTTGCCTATCGTATATTAAAAGAGGCCTCAAGCAGATCCAAAAGATTCATGGAAGAGATAAGGGGCTTAAACGATATACTTAAGGAAAACTCCATAGAATTTAAAAAAGAATTTAATATATACGGTCTTACTGTTCCTGATGAAACACACAGGATTGAAATCTATCACATATTTTCCCATAGCTTTTTTGAGTTTTTTAAATTCCGCTGGGATGGCTTTGAAGATGACAGAGAAAGATACAGGGAAATTAAAAACCCTGCCATAATCCTGCCTCGTTACATGATAGAAGAAAAAAGGCAGGCATTTATCAGAGGACTTGTTGAAAGTGAGAGGATAAAAAAATTAATCCCCTACTTAAAGACTGTTTTAGAAATCTATGCCTATCTATTTTATGCGCACAGGGAATTTTCTTATTATAAGGGTCTTGTGGATTATATGAGAGGGGATGAAGACTTAACCTATGCGGTTTTATACCTCATTGAAAAAAATCTTGAACAGGAAAAAGACGAAGAAAGATTCCTTGAGGCAAATAAAATGATTATAAACCCTTTTGATATTCATGAAAAAGAGTGATCTAAAAGACGCATTTTTCAAAAAGGCTAAAAAAGAAGGCTACAGGGCAAGAAGTGTATATAAATTAAAGGAGATTCAGGAAAAATTCAATATTATTAAAAGAGGGGATAGGGTTTTGGATTTAGGGTGTTCACCTGGCAGTTTTCTCCAGTATATATCAGAATTGATAGGAGATAATGGTTTGGCAGTGGGCATCGATATTCTTCCCACACACCCCATAAACAGAAAAAACATTATCACTATACAGGCTGATATTAAGACGATCGATATAAAAGAGGTTCTAAAGGCAAATTCTATAGATTGTTTTGATGTAATAACCTGTGATATAGCACCGAACCTCACAGGTATTAGGGAGACGGACGACAAAAATATAGAGGAACTTTTTTTTGTTGTTAAAAACTATGTGGAATGCGCTCTAAAAAAACATGGAAGCCTTATACTAAAATCCTTTTTTTCTGAAAACTTCAGATCCATCCAGAGTAACTTGAAGGTATTATTCAAAAAAGTGACTGTTTACAAACCCCAGGCATCAAGGTCGATAAGCTCAGAGATTTATCTTATATGCCAGGATAAAATCCAAGGTCTATAACCATCTCCATATCAGATTGGGCATTTCTTCCAGGGGTGGTGAGATAATTTCCTGTCATAAGGGAATTACAGCCCGCTACAATGGCAAGGGGTAAAAGCTGCCTTAAATTCTTTTCCTTTCCACCGCATACCTTGATATCTTTGTCAGGCATGATAAATCTAAAGATGGAAATGGTGATAAGCACTTCTATCGGTGGCAGAAGTGGTTGATTCTCAAGGGGAGTTCCTTTTATAGGATTAAGGATATTTATGGGAACAGAATCTACATCAAGCTCTCTAATGGTTAAGGCAAGCTCTATCCTCTGGGCCATTGTCTCGCCAAGTCCTATTATACCACCACAGCAGGTGCTCAAACCTGCCTCTTTTGCATTTTTAATTGTCTCTATGTCTTCATCATAATCGTGGGTTGAACAGATATTGGGAAAATAGCTCCTTGCTGTTTCAAGGTTATGGTGGTATCTGAACAGCCCGGCCTCTTTCAGTCTCTTAGCCCTTTTCTTATCGAGCATCCCAAGAGAACAACACGGTCTAATACCTATGTGATTTATCTCTTTCACCGCATCTTCTATGGTCATCCATTCTTCGTCTGTGTGAATCTCTGTCCCGCTTGTAACGATTCCAAACATTTGAGCGCCATCTCTTTTTGCCTGCATAGCCCTTTCAACTATAATCTCCTTTGATAAAAGGGGATATATCTCTGCATCAGTATTATAATGGCCTGACTGTGCACAAAATTTACAATCTTCAGGACACAGGCCAGATTTTGCATTTACAATAGAACAGAAGGATATCTTTTTGCCTTTATAGAGTTGTGCAATCTCTGATGCATTTGCAAAAAGGGAAAAAGGGTTTTTAACACCTATATCATAAAGCCTCATTGCATCTTCAAAGTCTATATTTTTCTCTTTTATTGCCTTTTCCTTTATTTTTTCAAGTTCGTAATCCATTTGATCCTCCGTTTTAACAACAACACTTTTAGCTTTTATTGAGGTCTTTATTTATAAAAAGAAAATACCCAAGTTGTCAACTAATATTATTTTGAAGTTAACATCTTCAAAAATTATTGACAAAGATATGTTGTTGATGTTGTCATAACGAAATGTGTAAGGCTGCCATTTGCATTATAATTTTTCTTATACTTCTATTTTCCCTTACAATCCAAGGACATTCAAAGGCAGTTTTATCCGGACAGGTTATAAAAGTAGACAGAGATGGAAATACAATCACTGTGAAAATCGCCGGTCAGCCTGTGAATTTAGATATCTCAAATCTTTCTTTGAAAAGTTATAAAAATATAGATGAAATTAAAAAAAATGATTGGATCAACATAACCTATACCTCGGAGGGCACAGTTATAACAAGGCCTTTAAAAAAACAAGTAGATATAACACAAAAGGAGATAAAGTCAGAGAAGGCTGCAGAAACAAAAAAGATCCATTTCAGGATCAAAAGAGTAAAAACAAGGGGAAAGAGTTTTGTGGATATAGACAATGACCGTGATAACAGGATATCCCCTGTGGAGTTAAGTGTGATTTTTCCTGATCTAACAATGGAGAGATTCAAGGCATACGATAAGAACAAAGATGGATTTTTAGATGAAGGCGAATTAAGAGAGGCAATGAAAAATCAGTAGGTTATTATTCAAGCATCTCTTTTAATCTTAACGCATTCTTAACTGCCTTACCGAGATGACAGTTGTTAAAATATATAAATGTATCTTTTGCCATTTTTGAAATTTCTTTAATGGGTGGTATAAACTCTTTCAATTCTTCATCTGAATAAAAGTAATCATACCTAATTGCCATAGGGGCATTAAACCAGTCTTTATTTCTGCCGTGAAAACGAAAATAACCTGTATCACTTGTAAGAACAGGATAGAATGGCATAAGCCCTTTGATCTTAGGCTCATCAACTATACAGAATCCCAAAGACAGGCTTCTTAATAATTCTATATATTCATCTTTAAACCACCTGTAATTTCTAAACTCTATGATGACCCTATATTCATTGAACTTAAGCTTAATCTCCTCAAGGAATTTGATACTATCCTTTTCAGGACTGAAATTATAAGGAAACTGAAAGAGTATCCCTTTAAGTTTATCATGGAGGGCATCTATCCCCTCTTTAAAAAGCTCTACAGTTTTTTTAAAATATTCATCCCTCTGATGGGTTAGGCCTCTATATGCCTTCACAACAAAGGTAAAATCCTTTGATGTCCTTCTGTAGAATGAATCCATGGTTTTTTTAGAAGGCAGTGCATAGTATGTATAGTTTACCTCAAGGGTATTAAAACCGAGTTTTTCCTCATAGTAAGGAAGCATTTCATAATTTTTTATGTCTTTTGGGTACACTTCACCCTTCCAGTCTTCAAAGGAAAAACCGCTTGTCCCGATATATATGTTCCCCATGTTTTACCTTTATGATTTTTTTTCTTATATCATTATAATCATTGGTGTTTATACCATATTTCTATTGACTTTTTTATAAAAATGTAGTCTTTATTGTCGCCAAAATAAAATAGGAGGTGGTGCCGTTATGCAGTGCCAGACATTAAAGCCAGGTGTTGAATGTGTCTTTATGAAAAAGACAGGTTGCTCTTACAATGGAGGGCAGTGTTACCAGATTGTAGAGAGTTGTGCAGGATGTGCAAGGATTACAGAATTCCCTACTGGAAAATTTTGCGCAAGTTTTCCATATCCAGAGCAGAAGTGGCAGAAAGGAACCTGTCCCATGGCAACCCATGTGAAAAAAGTTCAGAAGGTTGAGGAACAAAAAATCAATCCCCTTAAGGCATCAAAACGCAGCGCAGGTAAGAAATAATATCACATTCCAAAAGATTGACCTTAAAAGGTATTTAAAATTACCTTTAAGCTAATCTTTTGAATCTGTGATTAAAAGTCAATAAAAACTTACCTGATGTATGTTTAAAAGGGCAATGGCAAAAATTGTCCATCCATTGCCCTTTATTACCTTTCTCTTTTGTTTTCCATTTTATTTGCCTCTCGCCAGACAAATAGTATACGCTGGATTACTGTGATATGAGAAAGCACTGCCATCACAAATATTACATAATGAAGGATATTAAAAAACATGCCTATAAGAAGTATAATCACCCTCTCGGGTCTTTCAAGGATGCCAGTGTTACATTTGATGGATGCAGCTTCCGCACGGGCCTTTGCATATGGAATAATAGCAACACCTATAATTGCAATTAAAGTAATAAGACACCAAAAAATTTCTCCTCTTTTTAAAAAAAAGATGGCTACACCATAAAGGATAAACATGTCTGAATATCTATCGAGAACTGAATCAAGAAATCCACCGAAAGGGGTAACCTTCTTTGAAACCCTAGCCAGTGCTCCATCAAGCAAATCAAAAAAGCCGGATATTAAAAGGGAAATACCGGCAATGATGTTGTGTCCTATGGCAATATAAAGACAGGATAGATAAGCAAAAACAAGACCAAAAACAGTTAAGACATTAGGGTTTATACTGCGGTCTTTTAAGAAAAAATGATAAATTTTTATAATGAATGGGTCAAGGGAGTGACCGAGCTTTTTGCTTATCAAAAAACCTATCTCTCCCTTTTACCCTTTATAAATTCTTCCACCATGATTTTAGCAATATCATCAGGTATCTGTTTTATGGGATGTTTCATCGTGTAGGCTGATATGGATTCAAGGACACCTCCTATACCTCTATCCCTTGCCACCCTACAGCACCTTATGGCATCGATGATACAGCCTGCACTGTTGGGAGAATCCTCAACGGATAATCTTAGCTCTAAATTCATGGGCACATCACCAAAGATTCTACCTTCAATCCTCATAAAACACACCTTATTATCTTTCTGCCAGGGAACATAATCTGAAGGGCCAATGTGGATGTTTTCAGGTGAAAGAGGAACATCCAACATGGACTGAACAGACTCTGTTTTCGATATCTTTTTAGAAATCAGTCTGTCTCTGTTGAGCATGTTAAGAAAATCTGTATTGCCACCTGTATTTAGCTGATAGGTTCTGTCAATCTTAACCCCTCTTTCTGTAAAAAGCCTTGCAAGGGTTCTATGTATAATTGTAGCACCTATCTGAGATTTTACATCATCACCGATTATGGGAATATTTTTTTCTCTAAATTTATTTGCCCACTCATTATCAGAAGCAATGAATACAGGGATACAGTTTATAAAGCTCACCCCTGTGTTGAGACAGCACTCTGCATAAAATCTCGTTGCCTTCTCTGATCCAACAGGCAGATAATTCAACAATATCTCGGCACCACTTTCTTTTAAAACCCTTTCAACATCGCAGGACGCTTCATCTGAAACCACAAATGTCCTTTCTTCCGGATAATCCTTCATATGAGGTGAAACACCATCTAACACAGGTGCCATAGAGACAATAACATCACCATCTTTTATCCTATCATAAAAGACCTTTGTGCAGTTCGGTGGAGAAAATATGGCCTCTTTGAGGGGCTTACCCACCTTTCTTTTATCAATATCAAATGCGGCTACGACCTTTATGTCTTTGGGCTCATAGCCGCATATTGAATAATGCATAAGACCTATAACATGTTCTTTCTTCTCTGAATAATAATTAAGCCCCTGAATAAGCGAGCTTGCACAGTTACCAATTCCTGCAATGGCAATACGAATTTCAGACATTTTCCCGCCTCAGTTTTTTTAAAATATTTAGCTTAAAAAGTCAAAAAAATGAAATCAAAACTTATATTGGGCAATACCCATTTCATAAAGGTCATTACCGTATATATCATTAATCACAAAAAGGGGCATCTTATCAACACCAAGTTTCACAATCGCTTCAGGCCCCAGATCCTCATATGCAACAATTTCAGATGATATAACACTTTTAGAAAGAAGTGCACCGGCCCCACCTGTAGCACCAAAATAGACTGCATTGTATTTTGATATTGCCTCTTTTACTGCCTGTGACCTCTTGCCTTTACCTATCATACCCTTCAAACCGAGGGAAAGTAGTTTTGGTGAATATGCATCCATTCTTGAACTCGTTGTAGGTCCACAGGCACCGATTACCTTTCCTGGCGGTGCAGGTGATGGGCCACAGTAATATATGATCTGGCCTTTAATATCTATGGGTAATGGTTCATTTTTTTCAAGGGTTTCAATAAAGCGTTTATGGGCCGCATCCCTTGCTGTATATATAAAACCTGTAAGAAACACCTTATCCCCTGCCCTTAATCCTTTTATCACCTCATCATCAAGAGGTGTAGTTATTACCTTTATCTCCATAATTACCCCCCTTTTACAGTATTGCCTCCTTTTTTCTATGGGCATGACACTGAATGTTCACTGCAACAGGCAACGATGCGATATGGCATGGCATGGATTTTATATGTACATCCAGTGCTGTTACTGTTCCCCCGTAACCTTGCGGTCCGATACCGGTTCTATTTATCTCTTCAAGGAGTTCGAGTTCAAGCTTTGCCATCTCTGGATCCTTATTCCTTTCACCCATGGGCATCATGAGTGCCTCTTTTGAAAGAATGGCAGACATTTCAAAATTTCCACCTATGCCAACACCTACAATAATAGGTGGACAGGGATTCGGGCCACCTTTTTTTACCATCTCAAGGACAAATGACTTTACACCTTCTTTACCATCCGATGGCACAAGCATCCTTACCTCTCCGTAATTTTCACTGCCACCCCCTTTTGGGAGAACAACAATCCGTATATGTTCACCAGGGACAATTTTTGTATGTATTGTTGGTGGCGTGTTATCACCTGTATTCTTTCTCGTAAAGGGATCACAGCAGGATTTTCTCAGATAGCCATTTTTGTAGCCTCTTCTCACCCCTTCTGCAATGGCATCTTCGAGATTCAGGCCGACTATATGGACATCCTGGCCTATCTCTAAAAATGTGACTGCAAGGCCTGTGTCCTGACATATGGGTATCTGCTCGTTTTTTGCTATCTGGGCATTGCTTATCAATTCTCTTATTACCTCTTTTCCCACAGGTGATTTCTCTTCTTCAACAGCCTTGTTTAATCTTTCCAGCATCTCATCCGACAAATTTATATTTGCATCTATAAAAAGCCTTTCAATGGTGGATATGATTTCATCTGTATGTATCTCTCTCATAAAGCACCCCTTTCCTTATAAGATAACGCCTCTTTTATTCTTCCCTGTAAGGTTCTATTATGCCTTTCTCCATAAGAAGTGCTACCTCTTCCCTTGCCCTTTTTATCTTTGATTCTGCCATCTGAAACAATTCCTTTTCCGTAAAGTGTAGCCTTGCGACACCTTGCTCCATTGCCTTTTTAGCCACGGCAACGGCCTCTCTTGGAAATACCTCCCATTCATCCATTGTAGGCAGCAAATATTCTTCATGTAAACCTTTATCTTCAGCGCATTTTGCAAGCTCATATGCTGCGGCTATACACATCTCATCTGTTATGGTTCTTGCCATTACATCAAGGGTACCCCTAAATATTGCAGGGAACCCGACGGAATTGTTTACCTGATTGGGAAAATCACTTCTACCAGTTGCTACAATCCTTGCCCCTGCCTCTTTTGCCTCCCACGGCCATATTTCAGGAATGGGGTTAGCGCATACAAAGACAATGGCATTATCTGCCATAGTAGATATCCAGTCCTTTTGTATGACATCAGGCCCTGGTTTTGATAAGGCAATTACTACATCCTGACCTTTTATAGATTCTTCAATACCACCATCTCTGTTTTCAGCATTTGTCATCTGACAGAATTCAAGTTTTTCTTTATGGGTGGGTTTGATATCATCCCTTTTTCTGTTTAGTATGCCTTTACTATCAACAATGATCATCTTTTTAGGGTCTGCGCCTGCCTTCATCAAAATTCTTACTATACATACATTTGCTGCACCAATACCTATCATGGTAATCTTTACATCTTCCATCTTTTTATTCACAATTTTTAAGGCATTTATAAGCCCTGCAAGGGTGACTGCTGCAGTTCCCTGCTGGTCATCATGCCATACAGGGATTGGTGCCTCTGCCCTTAATCTGTCCAGTATATAAAAACATTTTGGATTTTCGATATCCTCGAGATTGATCCCACCGAAGGAAGGGCATAAAATCTTTACGGTTCTTATAAATTCATCGGCATCTTTTGTATCAAGACATATGGGAAAGGCATCAACTCCGCCTAAATATTTAAATAGAAGTGCCTTGCCCTCCATAACAGGCATGCCTGCCAAAGGCCCAATATCTCCCAGACCAAGCACTCTGGTGCCATCTGTTACAACACCTACGGTGTTTGCCTTATTCGTATATATATAAGCTAAGTCAGGGTTTTTTTGAATCTCCTTGCACGGTTCTGCAACTCCTGGTGTATACCAGATGGCAAAGTCTTTGAAATCCCTTATCACACATTTAGGTATCACTTCGATCTTGCCTTTATAGTATGGGTGCATCTTTAAGGCATCCTGGGCTGGTTTTTTTGCCTTTGCCAAAAGTTCCTCTTTCGTGACCCTTTTTTCTTCCATAATTACCCCCTTTTATTTGTTAATTTTTCTATTCCTGTTTTGTTTTTCTATAAACCAATCTATCATTTTTCTTGCTATACTTATGTTCCCAGGGATATTGGGAAGTTTATCATGGCTGAACCATTTAGCATCCACTATCTCATCTTTGTTGATATTTATTTTACCACTTTTATATTTCGCAACAAAAGCGATCATAAGAGAATCTGGGAATGGCCAGGGTTGACTTCCAAAATATTCTATATTCTTTACTTTAATCCCCACCTCCTCTTCTACCTCTCTTTCCACTGCCTCTTCCAGTGTTTCTCCAGGCTCAACGAATCCTGCCAAAACACTGTAAATATTTTCTTTGAATCTTACAGCCCTTGCAAGAAGTATCTTATCTTCTTTTTCTACCAAAACAATAATTGCCGGGGAAATACGGGGAAACATGATAAATCCACAATGAGGACATTCTTTTGCCCTCTCCCTTTCTCTATCTTTTGTTTTTGCGCCACAACGGCCGCAAAAAGCACTTGTCCTGTCCCATATTACCACCTGTTTGGCCTTTATTGCCATATTGAATAATTCATCATCGAGATAGTCATAAAGGAACCATAGACCCTGAAAAGAAAAACCAACAGGGGCAGAAAAAGATTCCGATACATCTATCCCGTAACACTGCCTACCATGTAATATCCCCAAACTGTGAACCCTTGTGGGTTTGATATTTAATTCTTTGGGATCCGATATCATAGGAACCATAAGTTCATGACCCACTTCTCTTACAAGCATTTTATTCCCTTTAAAAATAAACCAGTAAGATGGGGTATTCACATTCTGTAATATTTCCTTTGGTGTTGCAGTTTTACTCTCCATTGTGTATTGCCTTTTTAAATCTTTTATAATTTTTTATATGGAAAAGGCAACCTTTTTTTGTTAATATCTATTCAAGGTCCCATCGTCTAGTGGACTAGGACGTCGGCCTCTCACGCCGAAAACACGAGTTCGAACCTCGTTGGGACCATATCTATCTAAAAAAATCCGTATTTAAAAAGGATTTAAGGGCCAAAATAGCCTTTCCCCTGTGGCTGATTCTGTTTTTTTCTTCAAGGTCTATCTCACCTAAACACTTATTGTATTCAGGGAGATAAAACACAGGGTCAAAGCCGAATCCCTTATCCCCCCTTTTTTCAAAACTTATGTAACCTTTTAAGTCTCCATAAAAAACATAAAATGTCCCTTTCTGAGGCATATAAAAAATCACATATGCCACAAATCTTGCTGTTCTTTTCTCCCAGGGTATATCCTTCATTTCATTTAGAAGCTTTTCAATCCTCTCATTATCATCTTTTCCATATCTCGATGAAAACACCCCGGGTCTACCATTTAGGGCATCCACCTCAAGACCAGAGTCATCAGATATGGTATTAATACCAAACCTATTGCCTACTTTACGGGCCTTTTTTAAGGCATTCTCAATATAGAAAGGGCTGTCTTCTATAATTTCAACCTTTTCTTTAAAGTCCCTTAATGAATAAAATGTATCAAATTCACTTTCAAGAAGTTCTCGGATCTCGTAAAATTTACCTATATTTTCAGTTGCTATTATAACTTTCCTACTCATATTCTTTTACATGGGAAAGAGATTTCCCAAAGAGGCCTTCTGTAGTCTTGTAATCTCGTTTATGCCTTTTAAGGCATATTGATACATGGCATCGAACTGTTCTTTAGTAAAAGGTGTCTTTTCAGCAGTACCCTGAACCTCTATTAAGAGACCCTTTCCTGTCATAATAAAATTCATATCCACTTCTGCCTTAGAATCTTCTTCGTATGTGAGGTCAAGGAGGATTTCTCCGTTCACTATCCCTACGCTTATGGCAGCCACAGAGTCCCTCATAGGAATCTTATCTATCATGCCTCTTTTTTTCATAGTCCATAAGGCATCCACAAGGGCGATATAACCACCAGTAATACTGGCAGTGCGTGTCCCTCCATCTGCCTGAATTACATCACAATCTACCCATAGTGTCCTTTCACCGATTATATCGAGATTCACAACAGCACGGAGTGCCCTTCCTATTAACCTCTGTATCTCATGGGTTCTACCCCCTATCCTTCCTGTAACAGACTCCCTTACAGACCTTGTATGTGTTGACCTTGGAAGCATTGAATATTCAGCGGTGAGCCATCCTTTTCCTGAATTTTTTAAAAAAGGTGGAACCTTTTCCTCAATACTTATACTGCATAAAACCTTTGTCTCACCCATCTCAACAAGAACAGAACCCTCAGGATATTTTAAAAAACCTCTCGTTATCTTTAAATCTCGAATTTTGTCGTTTTGCCTTCCATTATCTCTCATCTTTTTCTCCTCTTGTAAAATAATTCTTTAACCCTGAATAAAACTTTTCAAAGGCATTATTTATAAAATCCTTTTTTGTTGTGATGCTCACAAAAACACATGGCATATTTAAGCCTACTGCATAAAACAGAGGTAAGGTCTTTATTTTCGCATTGAATGAGCTTGCAATGGATGTGGCAAGCTCTCTGGAGGCCTTTTCATAGATATGGGGAAGATCCTCAATAAAATTAAATCTTCCTGTAGGTTTTGAAGGTAAATCTTTAGTATCAGGGACTGCTATGAAAAAATCCTCCCTTTCGTCTATTTCAAAGTTCAAAACAATGAGAAAAGAGGCACCTGAATTATTTATTTTATTTAGATTTTCCATATGTTTATCCAATCGATCTGTTCTATTGTATATACCAACTTTGATCTTGTTTTTTTCAAGGTATCTCTTTAATTGATTGATCTCTGTTAACCTTTCAGATGCTGCGTAAATTATTATGTGTTCTGAGGCAAAGGCAAAGGTACAAAAGACAAATAAAAAGGTGTATAAGGCCATCACTATTATGGATTTTCCTATCATAAAAAATTAAATTATTTCTTTAACTCGAGTAAATATCTTTCAAGCTCGTAGGCGGCGAGGGCACCATCCCCTACTGCAGTGGAAACCTGCCTCAACCTCTTTTTTCTCACATCACCTGCTGCAAAAAGTCCTTTAGTTTTCGTTGCGAGATTTTCATCAGTGATAATAAACCCTTTTTCATCTTTATCTATAAGTTCCCCAAGAAAACTTGTATCAGGTGTTGAGCCCGCATAAACAAAAACCCCATCCACTATTAATTTAATCTTACTACTATCCCTTACATCCTCCAGCACCACATACTCTATCTGGTCTTTTCCAGCAAACTCTATAGGTCTTTTATTGAACAAAAATTCGATTTTGGGGTTCTTAAATGCCCTTTCCTGCAATATCTTCTGCGCCCTTAATTTATCCCTTCTATGGATTATGTAAACCTTTTTGACAATATTGGTAAGGGATAACCCTTCTTCAATGGCTGCATCACCCCCTCCTATCACTGCAACATCGAGATTCCTGAAAAACATACCATCGCAGGTGGCGCAGAACGAAACCCCCCTACCAATAAATCTATCCTCTCCAGGTATACCGAGTTTCACTGGTTGTGTTCCTGTTGCCACGATTATGCCTTTTGCTTCATATGTGTTTTTCTCTGACTTTATAGTAAATATGTCATTTTTTAAAGATACTTTTTCAACATTGGCAAATTCTTCTATCTTTAATCCAAAAGACTTTGCGTGGGCAGAAAATCTATCCATAAGTTCTTTTCCTGAAATGCCTTCGGGAAATCCTGGGTAATTTTCTATATGATATGTATTTATTGCAGCACCACCTGTTATTGCCTTTTCAAGTAGTAAGGTATCTATCCCTGCCCTCATGAGGTATAACCCCGCTGTCAACCCAGCAGGCCCTCCACCTATAACTATTGCTTCGTGAAATGCTGGCACTTATCCTCCAGAGGTATGATTTTACAGAAAAAACTGTCCATATTTTAAAAAATCTGCTAAATTAATTCAAATCAAATATATAGAACTGGGCTTAAAAGCTTAAAAAAAGTTTTTCAGGTCTTGTTCTGACTGATTGAATGCTTAAAGATAGGGCTTTAGAAATCAATAAAATTATTGTTCTGTGTTTCATTATCTTATTTATATCAAACCATTTTGCCCTTGCGGATTCAATAGGCAAATTTACAGATATAAAGGGTGATGTATCCCTTGAACGTTTAAAAAAATTTATAAAACCAAAGGTAAATGATCCCGTTATTATTAAAGACCTTGTTATAACAGGTGAGCTCGCAAGGACAAAGCTTATGCTTGTAGATAGCAGTCTTCTAACAATAGGTAATAATTCAAGAGTTGAGATCACTGATTTTCTTCTTGACAAAAATACAAGAAGGGGCATAATCCTTGTGAAGACAGGTGCTCTCCATACCATGGCAGAAAAATTTCTTGAAATAAATTCAAGATTTGAGATAAGAACCCCTACCGCAGTTATAGGAGCAAGGGGAACTGAATGGTTTACAGCCATAAAAGAAAATGATGAAACAACTGTTTTTTCTATTTCTGACAATATAATTGTTTATAACCCTGCATATCCTAATAAGACTGTTGAAGTTAAGGAAGGATATTTTACAAGTGTTGAAAGAGGAAAATTACCGAAAAAACCTGAAGCCTACCGTCCTTCAGATCTTTACAACATAATGAAAAAATGGGGAGCAGAAGAGGCATTAAACGGCAAAAAAATGAAGGGGAATGAAGAATATTGCGTCAGGATTAAATAAAATATTAGATTAGAGGACAAACATGGAAATTTTTATAAAAAAAATAAACATTGAACAAAATGGGTCTGATTTAGAGATAAAAGATGCATCAGGGTTATATATTGTGAGGGAAAACAATACAGAGTTTAAGATTGTATGCAGGTTTGATAAATTAAAAAGTATCATAAGCCTATACGGTGAAAAAGGAACCCTCCATATAAAAGAAGAAACAAATCAAGTGGTAAGGCAGATTGTCAGCATTGGTGATGCCTGTGGACTGAATATAACAGAAGTGCCTGTAGAAGGGCTATCTCCTTTAGCCATAAAGGGGATAATTTTTGTAGAAAGAGATAAAAACATAAAAGAGTTGATTATAAAAACATAAAAAATAAAAAGATTAATTGCAAAGGTGAGCTCTATTTTTTATAAAGGGTTGGAAAATCAATTTTAATGGCCTCGCATGGACAAGATGGGGCGCAAAAACCGCATTCTTCACAGAATTCACTCTCTATAAAAGCCTTTTCCTCCTTAATTGAAATTGCACCAGGTGGACAAATCTCTGTACAATTTCCACAACCAGTGCATCTATCCATATCTATGGTAGGTATCATCAGATCACCATCCCAAGGCGAAAACCATCATGTATTGCATTATTCAATCTCCTCGGTTTTTTCGCGTCACCGATAAAATAGATCTCGTTTGCATAATCCTTCATGGAGTTGAAATACTTTATGCTATCTTCCCTTTCAGCAAGAATTAGCCCATCAAAGTCTATGGCAAGTTCTTCTTTTTTTGTTTCTACAATCAAAATACCTTCTTTGATATCTTTTATTTTTGATCCTGTAAGGATATTTACCTTATTCTTCTTTAAAATCTGTACGAATCTCCAGAGATAAAAAGGATTCACATCCTTTCCAAGACGGCCAGCTCCCTCTATAATGGTCAGATTATATTGGGCCTGCCTTAAAAGATAAACAGCAACAGCAAGGCCTATACCTGTACCACCCATAATCACACTTTTTTTTGGCGGTAATTTGCCATCCCTTATTATATCCTCATATGTCCATATAGAGCGTACTAATTCTGTAGGTTTTTTTATGCATGCCCCGGTGGCCACAATTATTGCATCCGGGTTCTCCTGTTTTATAAGTTCATATGTGACAGTGACGCCTTTTTTTATATCCACACCTGCCTTTATACATTCCCCTTCAAGGTATTTAATTGGTCTTAAGAGTTCCTCCTCACCAGCATCAACCTTTGAAGCAAGATTTACTGCACCGCCCAATTCGGTGTTCTTTTCAAAGAGTTTAACCATATGACCTCTTTTTGCAGCAACTGAGGCAAACTGCAATCCCGAAGGTCCGCCACCTATAACAACAATCTTTTTAGGCTTTTTCACCTTTTTGAATCCATAATATCCCCACTCGGGTTCTCCTTCGTGGCCGAGGTTAGGTCTTACAGAACACATAATCGGTTGATGGTAATACAGCCTTGAAAAGCAAAGATTGCAGGCAATGCAGGGTATGATCTCATCCTCTCTGCCTGTGGCAATTTTATTGGGCAGTTCTGGATCAGCAATCATGGGCCTACATGCCTCCCAGAAGTCAATTGTGCCTTCTGCAATAGCCCTCTCCGGTATATGGGGTAAAAACTGTCTGAATGCCATCATCACCGGGACACTAACAACCTTTTTCACCTCTTTTGCCACATATAACCAGTGTCCCATGGGCACATCCCTTGTAATTACAGGAATTGATGATTCATGCCAGCCTATGGTCACACTCAGATAATCTGCACCTGCCTCTTGGGCAATAACAAAACTCTCAAGACTTTCCTCAAAAGTATTTCCCCCTCTATCATCAAGAAGCTCCAGACCGCACAGCCTTATGCCTACAGGCACCTTATCTCCCACTTGGGCCTTAACACCTTGGATAACCTCCACCATGAGGCGGCATCTGTCCCTGATGGTGCCCCCATATTCATCGGTTCTTTTGTTTGTGTAACGGGAAATAAATGTGGATATGAGATAACCCACAATACCTGAAAGCTCTACCATATCAAAACCTGCCTCCACCGCCCTTCTTGCAGCCTCAACATGGTCTTTAATTGCCTGTTTTATCTCTTCCTTTGTAATCTCCCTTGGCTTTTTAAAATATGAAAGCCTTTGAGGCACAACAGATGGCATCAAACAGTAATCGAGGTCTACACCCCCTTCCCTTCCACAGTGTAGAATCTGGATACACGATAAAGCACCATTCTTTTTTATTACTTCGGCAATGCGGGCAAGACCTGGTATGAATTTATCATCATATATGGCCATCATACCTTTAAAACCCTTGCCCTCGCCTTTTCTATCAGGATAAGCACCCTGTGTTGTAACAATGCCTGCACCACCTTTTGCCTGGGCCTCCATATACGCTACTTCCCTGTCACTTACATAGCCGTCGCCAAATGGAAAATTTGTTTCAGTGGCAGCGTATTTTATACGGTTTTTTATAACGAGGTGCCCTATTTTACCTTCAGAAAATATATGGGGATATCTATCTTTCATAGACTTTGAGTTTTTTAGCATAGTAAAAAAACATGTGTCAATAAAAATAGCTGTCTTGACAGTTTGGTTAAATCATAATATGCTTTTGGATATGAATTTAATAGGTGGTATGCTACTCTGTACCATTTTTTTAATATGTTCTTCATTGCCTGTGTTCTCTCAAACTAAACATGGGGCTACTTACACCCTGGAACTATTACCCTCAGAACCAGAGGGGTTAAAGGTTTATAAGATTAAAGAAAATGACCTGAAAAAAATGCGTATACCTAAAAACTACATATTAGTGAAAAGGCCTGCTGAAGATACATTATATTTATGGGAAATACCTGGTAGAATACCACGATTAGAAATTGCTGAAAAAACAGAAGAGAAGAAAGAGACAGGCAATGTTGTAAATCCATCGCCTGATGTGGGCAAGACAGACCTTTTTGAACTTTCAAAAAAATTGGGTATTAGGTGATATTAAAAATAGAACAACTAAGCAGGTATTAGAGGAAATGCTAAATAAAAAATTACCCTATGTCTTTGAATCTATAATCAGTGTAACAGGCCCATCGTTTGTCAGAATCACATCCATATATGCCTGAAAAATACCGCTTTCCACCTTCTCCACCTTTTCTCTCGCTAAATTGAGAAACATCTCAAATAGCCTTTTTGCTTCAGATGCGGCCATTGCATCGGAAAAAGAAGGCCTTCTGCCCCTTGTACAGTCTCCGTATAAAGTAAACTGGGAGACAACGAGCAAACTACCTTTTACATCAAGGAGTGATTCATTCATCTTGCCCTTTTCTTTTTCAAAAATTCTCAAGTTTATGATCTTGTCCAACATCCATTTTATATCCTCTCCGGTATCATCTTTACCGATACCAAGGAAAACAAGCAAACCATAACCTATTTTTCCAACAACCTGATTATCCACCTCCACACGGGCACTTTTTACCCTCTGAATGACTGCACGCATAGTAGTATGATTTAATATATACCGTTTATTTTTCCTGTTCCCTTTCCTTTCTCGCTGCCTCTATTATCTTTGCGGCTATGTGGGCCGGTACCTCTTCATAATGGGAGAATTCTACTGTGAATGTTCCTCTGCCACCTGTCATGGACCTCAAATCAGGGGCATATTTTAGAATCTCTGCCATGGGTACTATTGCCTTTATGACCTGATAATTCCCTTTTGCCTCAACACCCATGATCTTACCCCTTCTCGAATTTAAATCGCCCATTACATCACCCATATTTTCTTCAGGAACTATCACCTCTATCTTCATAATAGGCTCAAGGAGTGTTGGATTTGATGCCTCAAGACCCTTTTTAAATCCCATGGATGCAGCAATCTTGAATGCCATTTCAGATGAATCCACCTCGTGATATGAACCATCATATAATGTTACCTTTATGTCTGTTACGGGAAAGCCCGCTAAAATACCCTGTTCCATGGCCTCAACAATACCCTTTTCAACTGCCGGTATATATTGCTTTGGAATCACACCGCCCACAATCTTATCCACAAATTCAAATCCAGCACCCCTTGGAAGAGGTGATAGTTCAAGCCATGTATCACCATATTGGCCCCTTCCACCAGACTGTCTTTTATATTTACCCTGAACCTTTGCAGTGCCTTTTATCGTTTCTTTATAAGGCACTTTGGGCTCTTTCAATTCCACATCCACACCGAATTTCCTCTTTAATTTTTCAACAATGACTTCAATGTGAATCTGACCCATCCCTGAAAGTATAAATTCTTTTGTCTGTTCATCCCTCTTGTATTTAATCGTCAGATCCTCTTCCATAAGCCTTGCAAGAGATGAGTTTAATTTATCTTCATCACCTTTTGCCTTTGGCTGGAGTGAAAAAGATATAAGGGGTGTGGGCAGTTCAACAGGTTTATACTTGACAGGAAATTTTTCATCGCATAAGGTGTCACCAGTACCTACATCCTTTAATTTCGCAAGCACTGCTATATCACCGAATGATGCAAAACCTGCTGGTTTCTGTTTTTTTCCAACAAGATAGAAGATCTGTCCTATCCTTTCCTTCTGATCTTTTGTCGCATTAAGGACAGTCATGTCAGGATGGAGTTCACCTGAATATACCCTAAACAGTGTAAGTTTTCCTGCAAAAGGGTCTGTAATGGTCTTGAATACATATGCACTGAACGGTTTATCTGGTCCTATCTGTACAATTTTTGTCTCACCTGTTTTTGCATCGATTGCCTCCACTTCTTTTTTAAATAGAGGGGAGGGATAGTGCTTTATAATGCTATCAAGCAAAGGTTGTATACCCATATTTTTTGCCGCCGAACCACAAAGCACAGGAACAATCTTTGTCTCCCATATACCTTTTTTTAAACATTTTTCAATTTCTTCTTCCTTTATCTCTTCACCATTTAAATATCTCTCCATTACTTCATCATCCATCTCAACGGCAATCTCCACGACCTTTTCCCTGTATGCATTGGCATCATCTAAAAGGTCTTTAGGGATATCTGTTATCTCATATTCACCGGATAGGTCATCTTTATAAATATATGCCTTCATGGAAAGCAGGTCTATAATACCCTTAAACCCATCTTCTTTTCCCACAGGCAATTGAATGGGCAGTATTGTTTTATCAGTAAAATTTTTTCTTATATCCTCAACAGTGGCGGCAAAATCTGCCCTTTCCCTGTCCATCTTGTTTATAAAGATACAAATAGAGATACCGAATTCACCTGCATAACCCCATACCTTTTCTGTCTGAACCTTAACGCCAGCTACGGCACTCACAACAATAATAGCAGCATCTACCACCTTCATACACAATTTTGCATCGGCTATGAAATTATCATCACCGGGGGTATCAAGGAGATTAAATTTGTGTTTATTCCATTCAAAACAGGCAAGGGAAGAAGAAATGGTGATCTTTCTTTCAATCTCTTCAGGGTCATAATCCATTAAGGACGTTCCATCATCCACCCTTCCTATCCTGTTATTTTCACCTGCAAGAAAAAGCATAGCCTCCACAATGGATGTTTTACCTTCACCTCCATGAGAAAATATCCCCACATTTCTTATTATATTCGGCTCATACTTTTTCATGATATCTCCTTTCCAGGTTCAAAACGATAAAATTCTGTGAATTTTACATGTCTTTTT
>JAOAFK010000169.1 GCA_026416315.1 Syntrophorhabdaceae bacterium
ATAATCAAATATAAATGTGAATTATAATCAGGGCTAAAAATATTAAAATAAAAACAAAGATTTTATTAATAAAACAAGAAAAGGAGATGACATATGAACAGCCCCAGGGTTCTTATACTTTTAGGAAGTGAGAGTGATTTACCGAAAGTGGAAGACTGTATTAATTTTTTGAAAGACATGGGTGTTGTCTTTCAGATAGATATTTCTTCGGCTCATCGCCAGCCAGAAAAAACCATAGACCATGCAAAAAAGGCAAGAGAAAAAGGTTTTGAGGTAATCATTGCCTTTGCAGGCATGGCTGCACACCTGCCAGGTGTAGTTGCATCCCATACAACTCTGCCTGTAATAGGGGTACCGTTAAGTGGCGGGGTATTAAATGGTGTGGATGCATTACTTTCAATTGTACAGATGCCAAAAGGCATTCCTGTAGCAACTGTTGGTATTGATGCATCGAGAAACGCAGCTATACTTGCTTGCAAGATTTTAAGCATAAAATACAGTGAAATTAGGGAAAAACTTGAAAAGATGAAACTCGAGATGAAAAATCAGACAAGTGGGTATGAAAAATTAAAGAAATATATGATAGAATAAAAATACATATTACTCTCATGTTAAACTCCATTACAGATATAGAAGGGATAAAAGTAGGTCATGCATCTGACCTCACAGGGTATACAGGCTGCACTGTAATACTCTGTGAAGAGGGTGCTGTATGTGGACTTGATATAAGGGGCAGTGCTTCAGGAACGAGGCAGACTGATTCTCTTAATATGAGTCATGTAGTAGAACAGGTGCATGCCATTGTTCTTGCTGGAGGTAGTTCTTTTGGACTTGACGCTGCAAGCGGTGTTGTTAGATACCTCGAAGAAAGAAATATAGGTTTTGATGTGGGCATTGCCAAAATACCGATTGTGCCCACAGCGGTTATATTTGACCTTTTTTTTGGAGACCCAAAAGCAAGACCAACAGCGGATATGGGTTATGAGGCATGCCTTAATGCTGGAAAGATATTTGATGAAGGAAGTGTAGGTGTGGGGGTAGGGGCAACTGTGGGAAAATTGTTCGAACTACAAAGGGCCATGAAAGGCGGTGTCGGAACGAGTAGCGTAAGGATGCCAAAAGGGCTAATCGTAGGCGCCTTAGTGGTGGTAAATGCTTTTGGTGATATAATAGATAATGTCACTGGTAAAATTATAGCAGGTGCACGAATAAGTCCGGATAGTATGAACTTTGCCGATACTGCGAAATGCCTTAAACAGGGGATAACAAAAAAACAATTCGGGCTTGTAAATACAACCCTTGCGGTTGTGGCAACAAACGCAAGATTTAATAAAAGAGAGATCACAAAGGTTGCCCAGATGGCTCAAGGTGGATTGATGAAGACCATAAATCCTGTGCATACTACCTTTGATGGAGACCTCGTATTTGCTCTTTCTTTGGGAAATGTTGAGGCAGATATAAATGAAGTTGGGGTCCTAAGTGATTTTGTCATTTCAGAGGCCATAAAGAGGGCTGTAAAAAAGGCGGATGGTTTTGGTATCGTTCCTGCCTTTAAAGATATAAAAAAGGGATGGAAATCTGTTTGACATATTTTTTTAAAGACAGGAGGCCCGATTAAAATGGATCAATTTAAAGAGATAGCAGATCATATAAAGGAAAAGGGTAATGTTGTTGCCTTTACCGGTGCAGGTATCTCTGTAGATAGCGGTATCCCCGCATTCAGGGGTGGCCAAGGTTTATGGGAAAAATACGACCCCATGGAATATGCACACATAAGCTCTTTTAGGAGAAATCCTGAAAAGGTGTGGGTTATGTTGAGAGAGATGGCAGAGGTTATATTTAGCTCTTCTCCGAGCCCAGCCCATCTGGCATTGAGCGAACTTGAGAAAAAAGGGTTTTTAAGGGCTGTGATCACCCAGAATGTAGATGGTTTACACCAGATGGCAGGAAATAAAAATGTAATTGAATATCACGGAAATCATAGATGGCTTGTGTGTTTAAGCTGTTCAAAAAAGGTGCCTTTTGAACCTGATGTGATAAAGATAATGCCTTACCCAAGATGCGAAAGATGTAATCACGCATTAAAACCGGATGTGGTGTTCTTTGGTGAAGGTATACCCATGAGAGAGATGATAAGGGCAAATGATGAGGTAAATAGGTGTAGGATCATGTTTATCATAGGCACTTCAGGTGTTGTTTACCCTGCTGCTGATATTCCATATCAGGCAAAATCAAACGGTGCATTAATTGTGGAAATAAATATAGATAGTACACCTTTTACACATTCTATAACTGATTATTTCCTTAAGGGCACTGCCTCAGAGATACTCCCAGAGATAACTAAGTATCTGGAGTAGTAGATGAATTTAAGGCCACAAAATGATCTTGATAATACCTTTGCGGTTATTATGGCTGGTGGAAAAGGAGAAAGGTTTTGGCCTATAAGCACAGATGATAAACCAAAACCTTTTGTTCGTATTATAGATAATAAATCTCTCATACAATTGACTTTTGAAAGAATAAACAGATTTTTACCTATTGAGAGGATTTTTGTTGTCTTGGGAAAAATACATCTTGATGTTGCAAAAAAGCAATTGAATTTATTGCCAGAAGAAAATTTCATAGTGGAGCCTGAGGGAAGGGATACAGCAGCCTGTATTGGTTTTTCTGCAATACATCTTTTAACGAGGTCCAAAAATGGTGTGATGATTACCCTACCTGCTGACCATTACGTTGTTGATGTGGAAAAGTTCAACGAAACACTTATAAATGGCGTGAGATTTGCAAAAAGGGGTGATTATCTCATTACCATCGGTATCAAACCCACAAGACCTGAGACAGGATACGGTTATATGAGGGCATTTGATGTTTTTGATAAATACAATAATATAAATTGTTATAAGGTAGAGAGGTTTGTGGAAAAACCAGATTTTAGCACTGCCCTTGAGTATTTAAAGGATGGAAACTATTACTGGAATGCAGGGATCTTTATATGGAGGATTCAATCCATATTAAACGGTTTTAAAAGATATATGCCCGATATGTTTTCACAACTGATAGAGATCCAAAGGTTTCTTGAAAAAAAAGAGGCTAATAAAATTCACGAGCTATACAGAGGGTTTGAAAAAACATCTATAGATTATGGAGTAATGGAAAAGGCCAATAATGTCCTTATGCTGAAAGGTGATTTTATATGGGATGATATTGGCACATGGCAGGCACTGTTTAGAGTCATGAAAACAGATGAAAACGGAAATTATAGGAGTGGTAACGTTGTTTTAAAAGATGTAAAAGATTCAATCATTTTTAGTGAAGAAATCAATATAGGGGTGGTTGGTACTTCCAATCTTATAATTGTTGCTTCAAAACACGGTGTACTTGTATGTGACAGGGACAGGGCACAGGATGTAAGAGAGATAGCAAGAAGATTTAGAGAATAAAGGCTTTGATTTCAAAGATATTTACTGCAACCCTTTTCGGAATTAACGGAAAAGTTATAGAAGTGGAGGTGGATATTACATATGGCCTTCCATCTTTCAATATTGTAGGTTTACCTGAGGCTTCTGTCAAAGAAAGTAAAGAGAGGGTAAGATCCGCTATAAAAAATACAGGATTTGAATTTCCCAGTGATAGAATCACCGTTAATCTTGCACCGGCAGATGTGAGAAAAGAGGGATCATCTTTTGACCTACCCATCGCAGTTGGTATATTAGCCTCCATGGGTGTTATTAAACCGGAAAAAATTAAAGATTTTTTCATTGCAGGTGAAATATCCTTAGATGGAGGTATAAAACCTATAAGGGGCGTTCTACCCATTACAATCCTTGCCTCTAAAGAGGGAATAAAAAATATAATAGTTCCTGTTGAAAACGGAAATGAGGCTTCTCTTGTGAAAGATATCAAGGTATATGGGTCGTCCCATCTTCTTGAAATAGTACGCTTTTTTAAAGGCGAGGGGCAATTAAAAGAATTTCCACAAAATGAATTTGCTTTTATTGAGTCTTTTCACGAAGAAGGTCTTGACTTCTCAGATATAAAGGGCCAAGCCCATGCAAAAAGGGCGCTTGAGATTGCAGCAAGCGGAGGGCACAATGTATTAATGATAGGGCCACCTGGTTCAGGAAAAACCATGCTTGCAAGAAGACTCCCTACGATACTTCCTGAATTGACATACGAAGAGGCGATGGAGACAACAAAGATTCACAGCATCGCCGGTTTATTAAATTCTGAGAGATATATTGTTTTAGAAAAACCCTTCAGGGCACCCCATCATACTATATCTGATGCAGGTTTGATAGGCGGTGGCCATGTACCCAAACCGGGTGAGGTAAGTCTTGCCCATAACGGTGTCCTTTTCCTTGATGAGTTCCCTGAATTCAAAAGAAATGTCCTTGATTCATTGCGTCAACCCATGGAAGATGGGTTTGTCACTGTCTCAAGGGTAACCCATTCTGTTACATTTCCAGCAAAATTTATGCTTGTGGCTGCTATGAACCCCTGTCCATGCGGATACTTTGGTGATTCAAGAAGGGCCTGTATTTGCACTGCATCTCAAATAAGAAAATACAGATCAAGAATTTCTGGCCCACTCCTTGATAGAATTGACATTCATATTGAGGTTCCACCTGTTTCCATAAGGGAACTCTCTGAGAATAGACAAGAAGAAAGCTCACGGGAAATCAGAATGAGGGTACTTAAGGCAAGGGAGATTCAAAAGGCAAGGTTCAAGGATAAAAAGATTGTATGTAATAGCCAGATGACAACAAAGATACTTAAAAAGTACTGTATATTAACAGAGGGTGGAAATAAAATGATTGAAAAGGCCATAGAAAGATTCGGACTCTCTCCAAGGGCATACCACAGGATATTAAAGGTGGCAAGGACAATTGCAGACCTCGATGGGAAAGAATATATAGAAGAGCCCCATATAGCAGAGGCAATCCAGTACAGGGCGCTGGATAAAAGGCAACTATTATAGTATTGTAATCTATGGCTATTTTGGTTAATATAAAAGCCAAGTTTTTTAAAGGTTTAAAAGATGCCTAAGATATCAGTAGAAGGGTTAAAACCTGGAATGGTCATATCGAAACCCGTTTTCAATGAAAACGGTGTTGTTATACTGAAAGAAAACACAGAATTGACTGAAAATATAATTAACAGGTTAAAAAAAATGGAGATAGAATATGTGTTTGTGAAGGGTGAAAGGAAATTTTCCAAAACAAAAGAAGAAATGATTTTAGAGGTTGAAAAGAGGTTTGAACGTGGACAGAACAAACCCCTTATGGAAAATATAAAAAGGATTATAAAAGAACATATAGAAGAACTTTATGCCAGGAATAGATAAACAGAAGCTGAGATTCAAGGTGGAGAATACACAAAATCTGCCCACCATACCTGCAACACTAAAGAACATTTTGAACTTCCTTGAAAATTCGTCCATTTCTATCAATAAAATCAGCGATTTCATATCTAAAGACCCTGTTCTTACCATGAAGGTTTTAAAGATGATAAACTCCCCTGTTTATGGTTTCCCAGGAAGGATCTCATCAGTAAATCAGGCTGTTCTTCTCCTCGGTTTGAATGTCATTAAAGGTATGCTCCTTGGTGTCTCTGTGTTTGAGCTCATGCAAAAGGCAATGACGGGCCTTTGGGAACATTCATTAGGTTGTGCTGCCCTATCTAATCTTCTGGCAAAAAAGAAAGGATTAAAATCGCCGGAAGATGTAACAATAGCAGGGCTTTTACACGATATAGGCAAGGTGCTCCTTGCCGTAAATATCCCTGAACTGTATGAAAAATTGATAGCTGCAACAGACAAGCACGGTTTTACGATACTGGAAGAGGAAAATGCAGTCCTCGGGGTAAATCATGCAGAGGTGGGTTCCTGGATAGCAAAAAAGTGGAATTTTCCAAACCAACTTATAGAGATCATTCAGTTCCATCATGAGGCACATAAGGCAAAAACTGCCAATTTAGAATGTTGTATAGTTCATCTTTCTGATGTTTTGATCAGGGCAAAAGGATTCGGTTTTGCAGGAGACCACTTTGTACCTGAAGTGAACCAGCATGCTTGGGATAATATTGGGCTTTCAGAGGGTGATATAAAAGAATTACTTATAAACATGGAAGAATCCCTCGAGGATTATGAGGAATTGGGTGCATAATTAATCGATGAAGACCATTATTCTTATATCGAAAGATAATATCCTTATTGGTACATTTAAAAGTCTCCTTGAAAATTTTTATAATATTGTTGTGTTTAGCACCATTCAATCAGCCATTGAATTTATTTACAACTCCATTCCCAATCTTTTAGTCATTGATACTGAACCAAATGATTTTATAACTATAGATATTTTAAATACACTAAAGGGTGATCCCATATTTACACATCTGCCTGTACTTATTATTATTGAAAATCATAAGAAAATAAACATTGTGGGGACAATTGCTGCTGATGATTTTATTGTAAAATCTGATGTATTAACAGAACTTAAGACAAGGATTGAGCTATGTATAAGCAGGGTGGAGAGGATAGTGGAGATAAATCCATTAACAAGACTACCGGGGAATATTTCCATAAACAAACAGATACAAAATAGGCTTGACAGCGGCATTATCTTTGCCGTTGCTTATGCAGACCTTGATCATTTCAAGCCTTTTAATGACTATTATGGATTCTCAAGGGGTGATGATGTAATAAAGATGACAGGTAGGGTGATTTTGAATACAGTAAAACATTATCAACCCGAAGGTAGTTTTGTAGGCCACATCGGTGGGGATGATTTTATATACCTTATGGATATAGACAAGGTAGAGGAAGCAACAAAATCCATTATCAGTTCGTTTAATACAATCATAGCAACATTTTATGAAGAATCTGATAGGGAAAATGGATTTATAAAGTCCTTTGACAGGGAAGGAAATGAAAGGGTTTATCCTATTATGGGTCTATCCATTGGTATTGCTACAAATAAAAAAAGAACTTTCAGACACTTTGGAGAGATGACAGGAATTGCATCAGAGATGAAAAAGGTGGCAAAAAACAGTAGCACAGTTAAGTATATGATTGACAGAAGGCAGGCCTAATTATATTTAAATGCACCTTGATGATATTGATAGAAAGATCTTAAACCTCATCCAGCATGAGTTTCCTGTTACAAAAAGACCTTTTTCCCATATCGCAAAGGCAATAGGTATTGAGGAAAAAGATGCATTCGAGAGGATAAAAAAACTGAAGGAAAGAGGTATTATCAGAAGAATAGGGCCTGTAATTGAAAGAAAAAAGATAGGTTATGTGAGTGTTTTATGTGGGCTTTATGTAGAAAAAGATAAAATGGAAGAGATAGCACATGCTATAAACACCTATGCAGGTGTTACCCATAATTATGAAAGGGATGGAGAGCTGAATCTCTGGTTTACTGTAACTGCGAAAACAAAAGAAGAGATTGATAGTTTTCTTGAAGGGCTGGAGAGAATGTTTTCTGTAAAAATATATAGATTTCCAGAAAAAAAGGTTTTCAAGATAAAAACCTATTTTCCTGTTTAAAAGGCATAATGGATAATGAGAGTAAAAATATAAATCATGACCATTCCCAGACAAGAAGGATCTTTCTTGTGGATGGTCATTCTTACCTGTATAGGGCTTTTTTTGCAACACCTCATCTTTCCAATTCAGCAGGTTTCCCCACGAATGCCGTTTACGCCTTTTTGAATATGATTAAAAAGTTAATAAAGACCCATAAACCTGATATTTTTGTCGTTGCCTTTGATTCAAAGGCTCCTTCATTCAGGGAAGAGATCTTTAAAGAATATAAGGCACAGAGGCCTACCATGCCGGATAATCTCTCAATCCAGATTCCTTATGCAAAAAAGATC
Organism: Syntrophorhabdaceae bacterium; assembly: GCA_026416315.1. GTDB lineage: Bacteria > Desulfobacterota > Syntrophorhabdia > Syntrophorhabdales > Syntrophorhabdaceae > JAKORG01. The sequence continues at coordinate 7,879 of JAOAFK010000169.1, forward strand.
ATTGAAGCCTTGGGATATATGATAATCGAGAAAGAAGGTTATGAGGCAGACGATATAATAGGAACCATTGTTAAAAGGCTTGAAGGCCTTGATTTCCATATATGGATAGTAACAGGCGATAAGGATATGATGCAGCTTGTAACAGACAGGGTTTTCATATACGATACCATGAAAAATATAGTCATGGGCGTAAAAGAGGTTGAAGAGAGATTTGGCATTCCTCCCAGCCGTATGATAGACTTTCTTGCCTTAACAGGGGATACCTCTGATAACATACCCGGGGTTTCTGGAATAGGAGAAAAAACTGCAAGAGAACTGATAGTTGAATTTGGTTCTCTCGAGGAGATTTATAAAAATATAGATAAAATAAAAAAGGAATCTGTAAAAAAGAAACTCTTGGAAGGAAAAGACAGTGCCTTCATGAGTCGTGCCCTGGCCACAATTAAAATGGATTGTCCCATTGATTTCCATATTGATATGTGTAAAGGAAGGGTTGAAAACACAAGTGTCTTGAGAGAAATATATAGAGAGCTTGAATTTATGTCATTTCTAAATGAATTAAAATCTGATTATAAAAAGACAGCTGAAATGCAACATGTGGATAACCTTGAGGCACTTAAGGCTGACACAGTAGGAATTGAGGTTGAAATGTTAGGTAGGGTGGCGCCTCAACTGGAGTTTCAAAGGGTTTCTGTTTCAGATGGTAGAAATCTCTATATCTCTACAGATAAAAAAGAACTTTTAAAAATCATGGAATCAAAAAGAAAAGTGGTTATTCACAATCTGAAGCCCCTTATTTCTTTGTTAAAAAAGGAGTTTCATGATTTTAGATTGAAAGACGATTTTGTAGACAAATTTTTCGATACGATGCTTGCAGCTTATCTTATAAATCCGTTGAAAAAGAGCTACAGACTTTCAGAGGTGGTTCAAGAACATTTGAATGACAGCGGTTTAGAAGGTGTATCAAGACTGCCTGAATTAAAAGAGACCCTTGAAAATAAAATGAATGAGATGGGCCTTTCATGGCTTTTTTATAATATAGAGATGCCCCTCGTGGAAGTGCTTGCAGAGATGGAATTTTATGGTGTAAAGGTGGATAGAAAGATCCTCAACGAACTTTCAAGGGATTTCGACAGAAGGATAAACAACATTGTAAAAGAGATATACAGTATATCAGGGGTTGAGCCATTCAACATAAATTCACCTCAGCAGTTATCAAAGGTTCTGTTCGATATTTTGAAGCTCCCTCCCCAGAAAAAGACAAAGACAGGGTTTTCAACAGATACAGAAGTGCTTGAGGCACTATCGGAACTACATCCCTTACCAGGAAAGATACTTGAATACAGAACATTGAGTAAATTAAAAAGCACATATATAGATACCTTTCCTGCCCTTATCAACCCCCTAACTGGTAGGGTCCATACATCTTTCAACCAGATGGTGGTTGCAACAGGTAGATTAAGTAGTAGTGACCCCAATCTTCAGAATATACCTGTAAGGGGAGAAGAGGGAAAAAAGATAAGAGAGGCGTTCATTCCAGAGGATGGTTTTCTTTTACTCTCTTCAGATTATTCACAGATAGAATTGAGGGTCCTTGCCCATCTTTCACAAGACCCCATACTCATCGATACTTTTTTAAAGGATGAGGACATACACATTAAGGTAGCTCGTGAGGTATTTGGGGTGCCACCTGAACATATAACCTCGGAGATGAGAAGGACAGCAAAGGTAATAAATTTTGGTATTATTTATGGAATAAGCGGTTTTGGACTTTCAAAAGAGCTCGGCATATCCCCAAGAGAGGCCCAAGATTATATCGATGCATATCTTATAAAATATAAAGGTGTAAAAGCATATATGGACAGAGTTGTAGATGAGGCAAGAAAAGATGGTTTTGTCAGAACCATCTTTGGAAGAATTAGATATATACCAGAGCTTAAAAATTCTGATAATACAATAAGGCAGTTTGGTGAAAGGACAGCCATGAATACCCCCATCCAGGGCACTGCAGCAGATATAATAAAGATAGCCATGATAAATATCTTTAAAAGGCTGAAGAAAGACAATCTCTCTTCAAGGATTATCATGCAGATTCACGACGAGCTTGTTTTAGAGGTAAAAGAAGATGAGATCGATAAGGTTGAAAAAATCGTAAAAGATGAAATGGAGTCCGCCACAAAACTGATTGTGCCCCTTAAAGTATCCATAGGTAAAGGAAAAAACTGGGCAGAGGCACACAATTAAAAAACCTTTATAAGCTGTTAAAAATTAGAAAAGAAATCTTCGAGATTTTTATCCAAAAAAGAATGTCCAGAGAAGTACCAGAGTAAATATTAAACCGAGCCATAGACTTGCATGACCAAACATGGATGAGATAATCTTCAATGAAATACTCGGGTGTTTGACCTTTAAGGTTTCTATGCGGCCTTCCTTTAAAAGTCTTTCATACTCAAGCCTGCGGTTCTTCCACATCTCCTCAAGCTTATATCTGCCTGTAAAAATAATGGGATCCATGGGAAACTTTGTAGGAATAAGGTGGGTATTGAAAAAGTGCACTGTAAAGATAAAAAGGGCAGCAAGGAGTGCCTCTTCAGAATGGAAGATGCTCGCTATATTAAATACCCAACCGGGATATATATATGAAGCAAGTTCAGGCGCCCAGAGGGTTATGCCTGAACCACCTATTATGAACATGCCCCAGAATACGGCAAGAAAGTCGAACTTTTCCCAGTAAGTCCATCTGTCAAAATGGGGATAATCTCCTTTATTGAAAAACCATTTTACCATGGCCTTAAACTGTTGCCAGTCTTTTTTATTTGGCATAAGAGAATCAGGACCAAAAAGCCTTTCCTTCCAGCCTTCTCTGTTTTTCTTTTCGAAACCATTAGGAAAAACAAATTTTATACACCTCCAAAGGGTAATGAGAAATAGGGCAATGAGAATCAGGGCAGCTATTCTATGGTATAAGCCTGCATTGTGAGCACCACCCATGGCCTTTATCAAGACTTTTGCCCATGGCGCATTGTGATATTTAATGGGAAACCCTGTTATTACAAGGCCAAAGAAAGATATGACAAGAAATACATGCATGACCCTATCCTGAATGGAAAACCTCTTTATTTCCTGATTTGCCTCTTGGTGATTTAAGGGTGTTTCAAGCTTTATCCCTAATGCCTCGAGCCTATGTTTTTCCCAGTATACCTTTCTCCACCATAGCAACGTATGGGTCCAGTAAAATGCAAATGTGATAAGCAGGAGCCCTACCATAAATACAAAGCTTGCATATAAAATCGGATATTTCTTTCTGTCCCTATAGTCAGGATGTGCCTTATATTCAGCAAACCTTGGATGGATTTTTGGATGACACCTTTCGCAGTTTTTTGCAAGGTTTTTTGGATTTATGGTGGAATCAGGGTGTTCTTTAGGGAGTATATTATGAGTCGTATGACAGTCAGCACAACCTGCCACACTTGTAGGATAACCTAAGTCCTGAACCTTGCCGTGATATGTTTCTTCATAGTACTTCACAGTGTCAGGTGATAGATTATTTCTTCTCATCATCTCATAATTGGAATGGCATGATTTACATGCCTTATTGTAGAATTCCCTTGCCTCAAGGATGTATTTATCTGTGGAGGTGTGGTATGCCTTGGTGTCGTGTAGGCCATGACAGTCACTGCATGTTGCTGAATCCTTATTTCCTTTCATGACAGATGCACCATGGCCTGAAGCAGCATATTCTTCATTGGGATGGCACCTTATGCAGTTCTTTGCTATGGCAATTTTTATCTGTTCTTTTTGAGGCTTTAGGCCATGTATCTCATAATGACAGTCATAGCACCTAAAATCTTCATAAAGATAATGGAAGCTATTATTGTATACCTTCTCTATCTCTCCATGGCATTTTCCACATGAAATAAGTCTTAAACCTTCTTTTTTTCTGATGTGTCTGTCAAGACTCTTTATAGGCTCATGGCAGCCTGTGCAGCCAATGTTTCCATGCACCGATTCACGAAAGAGTGTTGTGAATCTCCTTTCCCTATGACAGTCGGTGCATGCAACCTTTGTCATCCCATAAGACATATCCCCTATAAAAAATGAATTGATTAATAGCATAAAAAACAAAAAAAGACCTTTTCTCTTTAACACGGTCATCTCTTCTGTTTTTTTCCTCTTTCTATTTCTTTCATGCCCCCAAACAAGCGGGTAACATCTCTAATGCCGTTATTGATAAGATAACAGCATACAAGAAAAGACCTCTTTCCCGTTTCATCCACCACAAGGACAGATCTATCTTTAGGGATCTCCTTTATTCTTCTATGTAAGACATACAGGGGTATATTTACAGCACCTTCTAAGTGTCCTTTTTTGAATAGATGCTCTGATCTCACATCTAAAATAAACAGATTTTTTTTCTGTTTTTTAAACTCTTCAAGTTTATTGAACTTTATAGATTCTACAGGCTGTCTTCTTATCCTAATTATGGATTCTATCTCAAACCCCGCCCTCTTCCATGCAGGAAGCCCACCATCGAGGATATATAAATTTTCATATCCCATTGTTTTTGCCACATTATGGGTTTCGCCTGCCCTTAAACACTCATCAGATTCGCAGTAGAATATGATATGTTGGGTCTTGTCCTTTAACAGTTGAGGCGATCTTTTTTCAAACTCTTCAAGGGAAATGCATAAGGATCCAGGGATTCTATGGTCCATGCATTCAAGATAACTCATAGTGTCCACAAAGACCGCTCCTTTTTCTTTTACAAGGTTTTTTGCTGTTAATGGGTCTATATACCTTTGGGAAGATACTTTTTCTGAAGCAAAACTAAAAAATGTCAAAGTGAAAAAAAATAAAAAAATCAGTTGAAGTCTTCTCATGGTCTTTTAATCACCTTATATCCATTGGTCCCATTTTAAAAATCAACCCTTTATTTGCCTTTGAGCCGTCTTTTTTAAGGTCTTTCTCTGTTAAAAAACCTTTTTTTGATATATGGCATATATCACAGGAGCGGGTCCTTTCTGTAGTCTTTTGGATGTTATGGACAAAGGCCTCTCTGAAATCGGCCTCTCTATCGAACCCCTCCATTTTAATACCATAACCTTTAAATATTTCTCTATGGATGGGAATTGCCCTCAAAACCGTTATAGTTCTCTTGTCTTGGGGGTTTATTCCCATATAGAAACCCTTTTTTATATAAAATCCTTTATCAATATGGCAGTTAAAACAGTTATTATATTGAGTTCCTCCATGGCAACTGTAACAGCTTAGCCTTCCTTCATGCTTTGTGTGGGCAAGGTTTGCTATAGGTGTTGTCTTTCTTTTTATATCATGACAGTTTTTGCATTTTGGCCTGCCCTTTACCTCATCTTTAGACCTATATATATTACCATCACCATGGAAACTATCTTTTTTATGGCAGTCAACACATTTCATGCCCTTTTCTCTGTGGATATCTGATTTTCCGTTTATCTTTCCTACCCATTCAGAGTAAACACTGTGGAAATGACATATGCCACATGTCTTATCCTCAATGTATTTTATAAACTTATGCTTATCAATGAGGCCTGATTCTGCCTTATTTATTTTTGGAGAACTTACGTGGCAATCACCACATGTGGCATGACAGATTTTACACGAGTTGGGATATACCTTTTCCTTGAATGTCTTTTTCTCTCCTTCTGATAGTCTCTTTGAAGTTTTTTCCAATAAACCTGTTGCAGTATAATGGAGTGAGTCTTTGAATTTTTTTACAATATCGTCATGGCAGTCACTACATGCCTTTAAATCAGAAGAAGGCTTTTTTACAATGCCTATATGGGCATTTTCAATCTCCATTGTTGTAGGGTTCCCTTTATGACAAATGGAACATCCCTGTGAAAAATGGATATCATTATTAACAATGTCCTTATCCACCAGTAAACGTCTATAATAGCTTTCAGGTCTTATCACTTCTTTACCTGGGCTTTGACTTTTTTTCTCCTGAATTTTTGTAAGTACTTTTAAGGCCGTTTCGCTGCAATGACATAATATGCAAGTCTCATTGTTAGCATGGCCAGTTGATGGAACTAAAAGAAAAAAAAATATGAGGTAAGAAAGATAATACATGAGATGAGATTTTTATTAGCAAATAAAAAAAAAACTGTCAAGGTAAACTATTCTTCGTGTTATTTCAAAATGATAATGTCCTATCCATGCAATTTAGAAATGTCCTATCCACAGATGCTATACTGCTTCTTTGTTCATTTAAGGAGGAAGCATTATGGCAGGAAAGGACACTATCATCACAATGAAAAAGAGAGATC
>JAOAFK010000219.1 GCA_026416315.1 Syntrophorhabdaceae bacterium
TTGAAAAACTCCAGAAAAATAACATACAACCTTCATTTCAACGGATAAAAATACTCGAATTACTTGACAAAAAGAGAAAACACATGAATGTAAATGAAATATACGAAGAACTCATAAAAGACATTCCCACCATATCAAAAACAACAATCTATAATAATCTGAAAACTTTTGTTGAAAAAGGTCTTATTCAATGCCTCACAATTACACCGGAAGAGATGAGGTATGATTTTGAAACAGCCCCCCATCACCATCTATTATGCAAAAAATGTGGACGGATCTTTGATGTTAATGTTCATTGTGTATACGCTGAAACATCAGAAATCGAAGGCCATACCATTGAGGAGATACATGGATATTTTAAAGGTGTATGCAAGGATTGTCTTCTTGTAGTAGGAGGCAATTAATATAAATAAGGAGGTGTTTTATGGCAGAAAGACTGGAAATCTACAAATGTGATGTATGCGGAAATATAGTTGAAGTATTGGTAGGCGGTAAAGGTCAGCTTGTTTGCTGTAATCAGCCCATGAAACTTATGAAGGAAAATACTGTTGATGCGTCCCTTGAAAAGCATGTTCCTGTTATCGAAAAAGGTGCAGATGGTATAACTATCAAGGTTGGAAGTGTTGCTCACCCTATGGAAGAGAAACATTATATCCAATGGATTGAACTCATTGTTGATGGAAAGGTATATAGACAGTTCCTGTCACCCGGTATGGCACCTGAGGCATTCTTTCCTGTAAAAGGTGAAAATGTGACTGCCCGTGAATACTGTAACCTCCATGGTCTTTGGAAGGCATGAATTATTTTGATAGTTAGTTAAGAAATCTATCTAAAACATACCCTGGGCCGGAAAATATCCGGCCTTTTTTATTGAAATCAATAAAAATATGTATTTAAAAATATTGCCCTGCATATTTCAAAAATACACAGGGCAAAGAGGGGAATAATTTTTTAAAAGATTATGTTTGAACTTACCTTTAAGTCAATGATATAAATCACATACATAACCTATTGAATTTTTATATATTAAAACAATCGCTTATCTTTTGGAGGGGTTATGATAAAACAGGGACATGTCAAAAAGTTTCTTTTCTTTTCACTTATATTTCTTTTTTTCATACCTCTATGCACAGTTTATGCTGCAGCAGGGAAAATAGATAATTTAAGCGGGAGTGTCTTTATAAGGGATAAAAATAATATCCCCTATAGAGCAGCAAAAAAAGGCGATATATTTGATAAAGGTTACTGGATAAAAACAGGCGGCGATGGATGGGTGGCGCTCACCCTTGCAGATGAAAGTAAAATAACCCTTGCAAACAATACAGAACTGGAAATTACAGAATTTGTAATAGGAAAGAATAGAAAAAACGCTGTCTTTTCAGTAACTCAGGGCAAATTAAGGGCTTCTGTTACTAAGCTTGCAGGTGAACGGGTAGATTATAAGGTAAAAAGCCCAACGGCAGTGGCGGGTATAAAGGGAACAGAGTTTATGATGATGACCCACGGACAGGCAAATGTGTTTTTTGGAAATGAAGGAAAAGTGGATATATCAGGGACACAGGATAGGCCAAAGCTGTTAAAAGCAGACACCATGGTTCAAAATACAAGGGGGTATGTGCCCATAGACCCTGTTGAAGTGAAACCAGATACACCGCTTCATACTGCAAAAGAAAATTTTAAAGAGATTACTGCTGCAACACCCCCAAAAGACTGGGAAATATCAAACAATTTGCCTCATATCATTGCAAGATGGAATATAAATTATGGACATTACCTTGCCGATGCAGGTAAATATGATGAGGCACTCCATGTGTTTCAGATTGCCCTCGACCTCACAGACAAACCAGACATCAGAAGTGACGCAAGACTGGAAAGGGGAGCGGTTTATTCGAGTTTTTTAAACAATCCTGAAGCAGCCCTTTCTGAATACCTTCTCATACTTGAAGAATACCCCAATATAGTTCAGCGAGAGATAGCCCTATATAACGTAGGCAGAACCCTTTATGAATTAGGCTTTAAAGAACAGGCAAAACAGAGATTGTTGCAGTATAAAACAGAGTACCCCACAGGCAGATATTCAAGCAATGTGGAAACATATCTGAGAACGCTGGGTATCAGTCAATGATTTAAATTAATAAATATGAAACTCAGACGATTTTTTATATTTTTAATTATTGCTATTTCTGCTATAGTCATTTCCACTTTACTTTACATTATAAAAATTGACTTTTTTACTGCCATTGACCTTAAATTAAAAGATACCAAATTCAGGATAAGGGAAAATATAAAACCTGATGATAAAGTGGCCATAGTTGCCATCGATACAAAAAGTGTCAATGAATTGGGCAGATGGCCATGGGATAGAAAACAAATGGCAAAACTCATAGAAAACCTAAAATCATATGGTGCAAAGACAGTAGCCCTTGATATTGTTTTCTCAGAAACATCCACACCAGAATCAGATAAAATACTGGCAGATACAATAAAAAAAGCAGGTAATGTCATAACAGGCTATTTCTTCAGGCACGAAGAGGAGAAGCAATCTGATGAATCATTGAAAATACTGAAAGAATCAAGGATAAAGGTTTTAAGAATTAAGGATAATGTCTCTGAAATCCCTGTTATTACTTTTCCTGCTGTTGAAACAAATATCCCCATCATTGCTCGTTCTTCTTTTGCCTCTGGTTTTTTCAATGTCATCCATGACAGGGATGGCATCATAAGGATGGCAAACCTCCTTGTACTATATGACGGCGATATATATCCATCCCTTTCTTTAATGGGACTGAAAAATTATCTTGAAAAAGAAATTATCCTTGATGTTGCCGTATACGGTATAGGTGGACTTTATATAGGTGAGAAAAAGATACCTGTTGATGAATCTGGTAGACTAACACTTAATTATTATGGCATGCAAGGTGCATTCAAAACCATCCCTGCTGTTGATATCATTAAAAATAGATTGAAACCTGACAGTTTAAAAGATATGTTTGTCTTTGTAGGCCCAACCGAGATTGGCATTGCAGATGTTAGACCTACACCAGTAGACCCTACATTACCTGGTGTTGAAATACATGCTACCCTTGTCTCGAATATTCTTCAGAACAATTTCTTATATAGAAATGCCTTTGTCATAGCCTTGGAGATCTTTTTCATCTGTTTTTTTCCATTTGTCCTTGCCGTTTCTTTTATCTTTACCAAAAGGATTGTCTCTGCCCTTGTATCTTTTCTTGCAATCGTAGGTAGCTATATATTCATAGATTACATGCTTTTTAAGAATCTGTTTCTCAATACAACATTAATATACCCTATCCTTTCCTTATTAATGACATATCTCGGCTCAGAGGCATATAAAAATTTTATTGAGGAAAGACACTCCCGTTTTCTCAAAAAGGCATTTTCAAGCTATGTCTCCCCTGCCCTTGTGGGCGAGATCATAAAAAACCCTGATCTTCTAAAACTCGGTGGAGAAAAAAGAAACATAACGGTTCTTTTTTCAGATATAAGGTCTTTTACAACAATATCTGAAAAGCTTACCCCTGAAGAATTGGTTCTCTTGCTCAATCGTTATATGGGTCCCATGACAGATATCCTCCTTGAAAAAAAGGGTACCCTTGATAAATATATAGGCGATGCCATAATGGCCATTTACAATGCACCCATTAATTTAAAAAACCATTCCATAATGGCCTGCGAAACCGCCCTTGCTATGCTCGATAAATTAAAGGAAATAAATGAAGATTTCAAAAAAAGAGGTCTTATTGAGATCGATATCGGTATAGGGATAAATACAGGTGACGCTATTGTGGGTAATATGGGTTCTGATGTGAGATTTGACTATACTGCCATAGGTGATACGGTGAATCTTGCATCGAGGCTTGAAGGTATGAATAAGGTCTATAAAACTCATGCCATTGTAAGTGAATTTACAGTAGAACATGTAATGGAATTGACAGGCTCTAATGATCCGGGTTTTTATTTTAGAGAACTCGACTTGATAAGGGTTAAGGGTAAGGAAAAACCCGTGAAAATTTATGAGCTTTTAAAA
>JAOAFK010000061.1 GCA_026416315.1 Syntrophorhabdaceae bacterium
TTTTCTTTTGCCTCTTTTATAATAGGCATATTAGAATCTACCCCGGGACTCAAAACAATCAGTTCATTTGTTAAAAAATCCTCCCTTTTATGACAACCGAATGTAGCCTTAAAATCTATGTCTTTTAATTCTGATATGGCATTGCTCAATGAATTCGAGGTTTTTATATCCGTTATGGTAATATTTTTCTTCTGTGAGGCAAGAAATTTTGCCACAGAAATCCCTGTTGTTCCCAGTCCAACAATGAGTATCTTATCTGGTAAATCCATATAATATCTCACCTCAATTTCAAAGTGCTCAATGCGAGAAGGGCAAGTATAATGGATATGATCCAGAACCTCACGACAATCTTTTCCTCGTTCCAGCCTTTTAATTCGTAATGGTGATGGATGGGTGCCATTTTAAACACCCTTTTGCCCCTCCATTTGTATGAGATTACCTGAATAATAACAGATGCTGTTTCAAGGACAAATATGCCGCCCACAATCACAAGAAGTATCTCCTGCTTAATGATAACGGCAATTGTGGCAATGGTTGCACCCAGTGAAAGAGATCCCGTATCACCCATAAAAAGTTCAGCAGGGTATGCATTATACCATAGAAAGCCAATACCCGCTCCGAGCATGGCACCGCAGAGTATTGTAAGCTCACCAGCACCTTTCACATAAAATATCTGTAAATACTGGGCAAACTTTATGTTTCCCACAAGATATGAGAAGAGCATGAAGGTTGCACATACTGTAATAACAGGACCAATGGCTAATCCATCAAGGCCATCTGTTAGATTTACTGCATTTGATGTGCCCACTATTATAAAAACAGCAAGGATTATATAAAATATACCTAAATCCGGTGTAATGTTTTTAAAAAATGGCACTGTAAGCTGTGTCATAAAACCCGGTCTGAAATATATAAGAACGCTGATAATGAATGCAAAAACTATCTGAAAAGTCATCTTTGTTTTTCCTGAAATACCCTTGCCATTTGTGCTTCTTAATTTTTTTATGTCATCGGCAAATCCAATACCCCCGAAACTTAAAAGTGTAAAGGTCACAAGCCATATGTAATAATTTCTTAAATCTGACCATAGTAAGGTGGGAATGATGGTGGATATTAGTATCACAAATCCACCCATGGTGGGCGTACCTTTTTTTGAAGCGTGTCTTTCTGGAACATCTTCCCTTTTTTCGCTTTTTATCTTCCATTCGTGAAATTTTTTTATGATGTATGGAGTGAGGAAAAAACTGATAATGAGTGCCGTGAGGATTGCAAGGACTGTCCTGAAAGTAATATATCTGAAGACATTAAAAACTGAGAATTTCACATAAAGGGGATAAAGTAAATGATACAGCATTAAACGAGAACCTCCACGATCTCATCCATTTTCAATACCCTTGAGCCCTTTACAAGGACTACATCATCCATTCTTATTACCTTCTTTGCAAATTCTATAAGGTTTTTTTTATCAGAAAAAACTTCAGCCCTCTCATCACCGATTTCATCGAATGTATATCTCACCGCATCTCCAAAAAGGAGTATTTTGCTGAAACCGCTCTCCCTCAAAATCCTCCCTATTTCTCTGTGATAGAATTCTTCTGTTTCACCGAGTTCTTTCATATCACCTATGATGGCAATCTTTTTGCCCCTGCTCGGTAATGTATCTACAGTTTTTATTGCCCATTCCATAGAGGCAGGGTTAGCATTGTATGTATCATCTACAATGAGATAACCGTTTTTAGATTTAATAGGCATAAATCTTTTATCATATGGTTTAAATGACTCTATACTTTCTTTTATAAGGGATCTGCCTACACCTGCCGTTGATGCAATACACGCTGCAGAGAGTATATTATATAGATTATGTTTTCCCAAAAGCCTTGTCCTTGCATTGAAGCTTACCTCAGGAAATTTGAAGGATATGCTATAACCCTCCCATCCAAAGTCTTCTTCAATAATCAGTCTAAAAGAGGCATCCTTATCAATGGCGTAATCTTTTATGGTATGTTCCCTGCTAAAAAAGGAAGATGTTAGATAAGGGTCATCGATGTTTAAAAAGATTATGCCCCCTTTTTTTGTATTGTAATATAGATCCAGTTTTTCCTTTAAAACACCCTGTAAGTCCTTGAGGCCTTCAAGATGAGACGGGTTTATATTAGTTATTAAAGAAATATCTGGTTCAACAAGCGATGCAAGGGCCTTTATCTCGCCTGGTGCATTTGTGCCAATCTCAAATACATAAAAAGGACATGGTTCTTTAATGGAGAGGATGCTTTTGGATACCCCTATGATATTGTTGAAATTCTTTTCATTAAAATGAACGGTAAATGCCTTACCGAGTATATCCACAAGGATCTCTTTTGTGGTTGTCTTCCCGTTACTGCCTGTTATGGCAATAAACTGACCTTTTAGTGTTTTTCTTCTGTATTTAGCAAGGTCTGTTAAGGCTTTAAGGGTATCTTCCACAAGGATAACCGTTTCTTTTAAATGCACTGCTTTATGCGCCCTTGATTTTTCACATAGACACCCAGCCTTTGAAATCTTACATGCAGTCTCTAAAAAATCATGACCATCATAGTTTTTGCCCTTCAAAGGAATAAATAACTCCCCCTCTTTTATGGTCCTTGTGTCTGTTGAAATATCAGTAAAATATGTCCTGTTTACATTCAATGGAGTTCCTTGCACTGCGTAAACAATTTCATCAACGGTCCACATTTAATATCTCCTCAGCAACCTCTCTATCACTAAAATGTATTATATCATCCCCTATGATCTGATAATCTTCATGGCCCTTTCCGGCAATTAAAAGACAGTCCTCTTTATTAAGCATCTTTATCCCTTCGAATATGGCATCTTTCCTATTTTCTACAATCCTGTAATTATTTCCCTTAATGCCTTTTTTAATATCCTCTATGATTTTTTTTGGGTCTTCTCTTCTTGGATTATCAGAGGTGATGATCGTAAAGTCTGCATTTTTTGTGGCAATCTCTCCCATAAGCGGTCTTTTTGCACTATCCCTGTTTCCCCCACAGCCAAATACGACAATTAATCTACCTCTTTTTAATCTGTTTAAAATCCCTATGGCCTTTGATAGGGCATCAGGTGTATGGGCATAATCGACAAACACTGCATAGTCTTTTCTGTTTCTTATTCTCTCCATTCTACCGGGTATAGCATCTACCCTCTCTATGCCATTTTTTATGGCTTCAATGGGTATCTGTTTTGCAATGCCGAAAAGGCATGAGGCAAGTATATTGTATGCATTAAAAAAGCCTATCAAACGGGAGTTGATAAAAAATTCTTCACCACATAGATTAATATGAAGGTTGAGGCCGTCTAAGTTTTCTGTGTATTGGATAATATGCGCATCGGCATTTTTATTTACACTATAAAACAGGTTTTTAATCGGTGGCTTGAGGACAAACTCTTCAACATTTGGGTCATCAAGATTTAAAATCGCATGTTTTACTGATTTTTTACTTTCTCTTAAGTAATTGTGAAACAGGAGTTTTTTTGCCTCCTTATAGTGATGGAAATCCTTATGGTAATCGAGATGGTCATGGGTAAGATTTGTAAATATGGCTGCATCAAACTCTATACCTTCAACCCTTCTCTGGTCAAGACCATGGGATGAGACCTCCATGACCACATGATCAACCCCTGACGAGTGCATCTCATAGAGGAGTTTCTGTAAATCTTCAGCGCCTGGAGTTGTATTGTCTGCCTTTATTACATTACCTTTATATCTGTATGTAATGGTCCCTATAACACCTGGTGAATTTCCGTTTTCCATTAAAATAGATTCTATGAGATATGTGGTTGTTGTCTTTCCATTTGTCCCTGTTATACCTGTTATATGGATTTTTTCTGAAGGATTGCCGTAAAACTTCGAAGATAATCTTCCAAGAAGTCTGTCAGGATTTTCTGTTATGATATGGCATAAAAAATCATAATCTGTCTTTTTTTGAGATACAATACCCACAGCCCCTTTATTGAAAGCATCTTTTATATAAGATATACTTCCTCCCGTTGAAAAGAAAAGAAAGCCTTTTTCTACCCTTCTTGAATCTTTTGTAAGCCCTTTAATTTCCATATCTTTCTTGCCCACTACATAAACAGGGATATCTATTTCTTTTAATAAATCTTTTAATATCATCTTCAGTTGCTCATCCTTCCGTATAAAATGCATTCTCCATCACTTTTAACAATCTCGTTGGCCTTGGGATACTGGTCCATTACAAATCCTGAGCCAAAAACTTTTATTCTTGCTGTTTTTGTATTAAGTTGCTCTATGGCATTTCTTATGGGAAGATCTTTAAGGTCAGGCATAATCCATTCTGTTTCACTTTTTACCTCCCTTTTATCAGAAAGAATAATTTTTTTTGCATCGGCAAACTTAAACCCTTTTTCTGTCTTTACAATAGTATGTTTTTCAACAATAAACGGGAAAAGTCCATCCCATCCCTGGTCTACATTCTCATCAAATATAGCCAGGATTCTTTCTTTATCAACAGTATATCCAATCCCTGTGAGAAGTTCCTCTGCATCAAGACCCTCATTGTAACTTATTTCTACTTTTTTTAGAAAGCTTATTATATTCCCTTTACCTATAAGACTTGACAGATTCTTAATCCCTTCTCTGTCTTTATCTCTTATTATCTGAAAGGGTTTTTTCCAGGTGTTATTTGAAGACGGTATGAGTACATCTTGCTCTAAAGCCTTATTTTTTATCATGTAGGATAAAATGGGTATGGAAATAAAAAACATGGGCTCTATCTCATTTTCCCTGTTTTTTAAAGCAGTTTCTTTATCCGTTATTTCACTGGGGATTGCCCTATTTTTATTGCCTATTTCCACATCAATGGCTCTTTTTTCTTGTTTTTCAAACTGTGTTTTTGGGGACATAAAACTTAAATTATTGGAAAAGCTTCCCATGTCCTCTGAAATCCTTCTTATATCAAACCTTTCTGGTATTTTTATTGCTAATAACAGGTTCATAAGGCATATGGTAAGGCAGATGAAGAAGGCTTTTCTTTTAGCCTTTTTGTTCATCTCAATACCACAACCTCCTCTTCCTTTGGTTTTTTCAGGCCGAGTTCCATGGCCTTCAATTCTAAGTACCTCTTTTTTGTAATCCCTGAAAGCTCTACTTTTAAGCTATAGTTCTTCATTAGCGCGTCCCTTTCTCTTGAAAGTTGAAGAATCAGGTTTTCTCTCAGTTCAGCTGTTAATCCTCTTAAAATTAAATACGAGACCAAAAGTAATGCGATGCAAAATATATAAAAAACTACTGACCTCTTTTTTCTTCCTGTATAATATGATCCATATAAAACATTTTTTCTGCTATAAACATATACCCTATCCATAATCCCCCCTATTTCTTTTCAGCAATCCTTAATTTTGCACTTCTTGATGCTGGGTTTTGATCTATTTCTTCTTTGGTTGGCACTATGGGCTTTTTTGTTATCACATTCAATCTCTCATCGCTTCTAAACATATTTTTTACAATCCTATCTTCGAGAGAATGAAAGGAAATAACTCCAATTCTCCCTTTAGTTGCGCACATGTCTATTGCATCTTTTAAACCTTTAGTGAGATTTTCCAGTTCGTTATTCACCTCTATCCTTATTGCCTGGAATGTCTTTGTGGCCGGATGTAGTCTACCTTTTTTGCCTTTTACTCTTACAATCAAATCTGCAAGCTCTAAGGCTGTTCTGATATCCCCTTTCTTTCTCCTATTTATGATTGCCCTTGCGATGGCATCTGCCCTGTACTCTTCGCCGTAATCCCTTATTATTTTCTTTAATGCTTTAAAATCATAGTTATTTACTACATCTAATGCTGTTTTATTCTGAGTTATATCCATACGCATATCGAGGTCAGTATCATCATTGAAACTAAACCCCCTTTTACCCGTCAACTGATACATGGATACACCGAGGTCAAATAAGATACCGTCAAATGTATAAACCCCCTCCTCATTTAGCAATCTCTTTAAATTTCTGAAGTTTCCCTTTTTTAAAAGCACCCTTTCTCCAAAAGGTTCCAAGGTTTTTTTAGCAATATCTAAGGCAAATCCATCCACATCAAGTCCAAAAATTTTAATGTTCTCATAGTGTTTAAGGATACTGAAGGCATGTCCCCCTCCACCTACTGTTGCATCAATAAAAATTCTAAACTTTTCGGAAATTAATTGTTCTATTACTTCTCTAACAAGAACTGGAGTATGAGCTAAAGCAATCAAAGGCCCAGCTCAGACACTATATCCGCTACTTTCTCAGGGTCAGAGGTTGCCTTGCGAACAAGCTCTTCCCATACCTCTTTTGCCCAGATTTCTATCTTTTTATTCATCCCGATAATCACTACATTCTTTTTAATCATCGCATCTGTTTTCAAAGATTGGGGCAATAAAACCCTGCCTAACTTATCGATTGCACATTCCGTTACCCCTGAATAAAAATATCTCAAAAAGGCCCTTGCATCCTTGTTGATCTGTTCCTTTTTTGATATATTTTCCTGAATGTTTACCCATTCCTGATAGGGATACGCCACGATGCAGCCGTCAAGATTTGTTAATATGAGACGCATATCATATTTAGCAGATAGAATCTCTCTGAATTTTGAAGGGATACTTACCCTGCTTTTATCGTCTATGGCGTATTCAAATCTACCAGCAAACATTTTTATACCACTTTATAACACCATTTACCACATTAAACCAACTATACTTGTAACTTTCTATTTTGTCAAGGGTTTTTTTATATTTTTGAATTAAAAAATTGAAATCCCCAATCGACAATATGTTTTAAAAATTTTAAAATATGTTACAGATTTTGATAGAATGAAAATCACTCGATAAAAATGGAGGTTAAACTATGTCTTTAATGAGTAGAGAAGAGGCAGAAGTATTATTAAAAAAATATATAAAAAATGAAAAAATGCTTGCCCATTGTTTAGCAACTGAAGCAGTTATGAGGGCCCTGGCGAAAAAACTTAAAAAAGATGAAGAAAAATGGGGCCTTGCAGGTTTGCTCCATGACCTTGATGTTGAAATCTGTAACGGAGATTTAAATGTCCATGGAAGAGAAACAGAAAGGATATTAAGAGATAAAGGCCTTGATGAAGAAATCATTGATGCAATTGTTATGCACAA
>JAOAFK010000159.1 GCA_026416315.1 Syntrophorhabdaceae bacterium
ATACCCTTTCCTGCGCCGAGGATAAAGGCTGTTTTAAAACGCCTTTTTATCAAGAAGACCTCAATAGATTTTCGAAAGTATTGTCCCGGGGAAATAATGCATTAATATCTCCTCCGCGGTGTAACCTTTTAAAGCCATATAACCTGCGCCTATCTGACAGAGCCCTACACCGTGTCCCCAGCCTGCTCCGTAAAAAGTAAATTCCTTTATTTCACCCGATGAATTATAGGTTGGTTCAATCACAAATGCACTGCTTAAAAGATGTGTATTGGATAGCCACCTTCTTATCTCAAGCTCCTTTCCTATTCTGACTGTTTTTTTTGAGCCTTTTATCTCCATAAGATAGATCCTGCCTGATGGACCTCTCTTCAGGGGGATAATCTCCTTTAACGTCCCTAAATCTAAGCCAGACTTTCTTTTTATAATTTCCTCAAGCTCTTCACGGCTGTAACTTATCTTCCATCGAAAGAAATCTCCAGTTTTGAGATCGAATTCAGGCAGTATTTTCTTGAGGGTGTTTGCATCGGCGATATTGCAGTATGCATTGGGTTTTGATGTGACCCAGGATTTTGCATCCTCTTCTGTTAAAATGGGCGTAAAGGTTTTTTCTCCATCAGAGATGCTTTTCAAATAGGGAATGTCCATATCCTTCCATACTGACCTGTATTCCTCAGTGATACCTCCACATGCCTTTGAATACCTTGTATCACATACCTCCCCATTAAAAGTGAGAACAACACCACAGGTATCTCTCACAGCCCTTACAGGGTTTTCTGTTAAGACCTTTTTTATGCCCTGATACCTCTGGCAGTGGTCATCGGCACATACATCATATAGGTCATGGCCTTCCTGTTCGTACCAATGGATGATTTCATCATTGTTCTTTAAATTTGTTTTTTGCTGAACTTCTTGAGCTTCTTTTACCATCCCTTTACTTTTTTTCCTCAAGGCCGATATAATCCAACTCCTCGATATTATCGCATGGGCTTTTAAAAATTCAAACGGCGCTGTACTTTTCATCTCAGACGATACAACGCTTTCAAGATAGTCTTCAAGACTTATTTCATTTATAACGGCAATTGTCCCTTCAGGCCTTTTTTTTAGTATCAGGTCACCCCTAAATGACTGTTCTTCCTTTTTCTCCCAGTGAAAGTTAATACCTATTGTGACATCGAAAAGGGTAAATGTAGAGTCCCCCTTATTTTTAAACCTGAGATTTTCACCACTATAGAGTATATTTTTCTCTTGAATGTGAAATGTTATATTATCTTGGACCACTTTTGCAGTAAAATTCCCTTTAACTTCTGCTTCATCATTCAGCACAAATATGCTATCAAAACATCCTCCTACTTCAAGCTGTCTATCCATAATACCCACAGTTACATATGGGCACTTTTTCTTTTCTAAATATGAATCCCGCAAATAATAATTAGTATCCATAACATTGCCTAATCTTTAACCTTTTTTTTAATTGAATGTCAATTGTGTTTATAAAAGGAATCAAAATAGTTTTTATTTTATATTTTCTTAACATCAAAAGGTTTTATTAAATTTTAATATGAGTAGGACAAAAAGATTAGATAGGGTTTTCAATATAAAACTGCAAAATAAAATTGTATATAAAACCCTATCTAAAAAGGATAACTTCTCTTATTGAGAATTGTGTATATTTTTATAATTTAATTTTGCTTTTTAGGTTGACCCATTTTCACAGCTATAACACAGGCAATTATCATTACTATGACAGCACCTATGATCACCTCCATAATATTCACCCCCTTTTTAAAAAATTTGAGCATAATTAAATGCTCATTGAATAAAAATCTCATATATAGTTTTTAAATCCTCAATTTAATAAGTTCTATAAATACATTTACTTTGTTAAATTCTTTACTCTGTTAACTTTTTAACATTGAACAACTGAAAAACATGATATAAAATAAAAAATTCATTGGGGGTTAATGGGGTTAATATGGAGTTTAATGAATATGTCCCTGATGCACCATATCTCACAGATAATCTTACAAACCATCCTAAAGAACTATCGCTAATTATATCGATCTCAAAACCAGTGAATTATCCCGCAAATGCTCTTATTTATGTTCAAGGAGAAAAAAGTAGACCTTATTTTTATCTTGTTGAAAAAGGTAGAGTTAAGATAAGTCTTCTAAGCCAAGATGGCTCTGAAAGGATCATTGTCATACAAGAAAAGAATACCCTTTTTGGTTATGCAGCAGCATTTGACGGACATCCATATTTTCACACAGCAACAACACTTGAAGAAACAACCTTGAGAACCATACATAGAAAAGATTTTTTAGACCTCATAGATAAATATCCAAGGGTGGCATTACTTATCATTGCAGCATTTGCAAGGGTTACAAGAATGTTAGTCCTCCAAATTGAAGATTTTTCTTTCCTCGATGCTGAAAAAAGGGTAGCCCATATGATATATAAACTTGCATTGGAAATAGGCAGAAAAACACAAAAAGGTCTTCTTATCGAAAGAAAAGTAACCCAGGAAGACATTGCAAGACTTACAGGGCTTTCGAGGGTTTCAGTTTCCCTTGCCCTAAATCATTTTGAAGAGCTTGATTTCCTAAGAAAAAAGAGAAATATTATTGTGGTAACTGATCTCGAGAAGCTTAAGGGTTTTATAGGGTTATGATAATTTCTCTACAATAGGCAATATTCCCGTTAAATCGTCCACTATAAAGTGGGCACCGGCAATTTCAAATTCATGCCTTTTTGTTCTACCTGAAAGTACGCCTACTGTTATAAGGCCTGCCCTTAAACCAGCCATCACATCTGTGGGATGGTCACCAACTAACATGGCGTTTTCTGGTTTTATGGATATGATTTCAAGAATATGCTGGACATGCCTCGGGTCAGGTTTTACATGCTTTTCGTGCTCTCTTGTGGAGACTCCTTGAATGTACTCTGCCATGTCAGGAAATACAGTGTTTATGACCTTCATACAGGTCCTTGTTATGATGCCTAACTTAATACCCCTGTGCATAAGTATTTTAAGGATATCTCTTGTGTATGGAAATAAACCTTTTCCTGCTGCCGCCTGAATCTCAAGCTCCTCAAGTCTTTTAAATGCCTTTTGAGAGAATAATCTTCCTTTCTCCCCAAGTAGCCTTTCAATTTCATATATCATTTCTATTATATATAAACCGTCTAAGTGTTTTAATTCATCTCTTGGTATAAATCCATCTGCAACATTTAACATCTCTTCTTTTAAGAGCTTGAAATCAAGGGTCAATTTTGTGAGGGTTCCATCGAAATCAAAAATTATACCGTGAATCATGGAATGGATATTTACTCCAGGGTCATTTATATCATCGAGTAAAACAGGTAAAGCGGAAGCCTGAAAAAAGGCTTCCGTTTATTTTTTACTATTTTCCCAATTCAATCTTTTTTACACCCAGCACATTTGGTAGAGACTGGATCTCCCTTATTACATTATCTTCCACATCTTTATCAAGATCCAGTAATGAGATGGCCATACCACCCACACTTTCTCTGCCAAAATGCATACCACCAATATTTATACCCCTTATGAAGAACACATTTCCTATACTTGCAATCACCCCTGGCTTATCATAATTATACACTAAAATCATGTTTTCTTTTAAGTCTGCTTCAAGATATATGTTGTTTATCTTTATAAGCCTTGGTTCTTTTTTACCAAATAGCGTGCCTTCTACAGAGTTCTGATTTTTCTCACCTTTAACCGTGATGGTTATAAGGGATGTGAAGTCTTCTGATTCTTTTGTCTTTATTTCCTTTACCTTTATGCCCCTGCTTTTTGCCACAATGGGTGCATTCACATAATTTACACCCTCAAGCTGTTTAGTGAGGATATTTTTAAGTATACCCTGGGTAAGGATTTTTGTGTCAGCCTGGGACACATCGCCCATATATTGAATTTCTATGGTTTTAATAGGAAAATCTGTAATGGAAGACACAACTGTTGCAAGGTTTTCTGAAAGTTTTAAATAAGGGGCAATCTGTCTTGCCATCTCAAGGGAAATAGATGGTGCATTTACACTATTTTTTATTACCCCATGCTTGAAAAAATCTACAATCTGCTGGGCAATATCTATGGCCACTTTATCTTGAGCCTCCTGGGTGGATGCGCCAAGATGGGGTGTACAAACCGTCTTGTCAGATAGCACCAATGGGTGATCAGGAGGAGGAGGTTCCTGGTCAAAGACATCAAGGGCAGCGCATGCCACATGGCCACTCTCCAATGCCTCAAGGAGATCTTTTTCATTCACTATGGGACCTCTTGCCACATTGATGATTATCACACCCTTTTTCATCTTGGAGATGGCATCTTTGTTTATGAGGTTTCTCGTTTCTTTAACAAGGGGTACATGTATGGCAATAAAATCACTTTCTCTTAAGAGGGTATCAAAGTCCACAAGCTCTATACCTTTACTTTCAGCAAATTCTTTTGATACATAGATATCATACGCAATAACCCTCATACCAAGGGCAAGGGCCTTTTCGGCAACAAGACTACCAATGTTTCCGATTCCTATCACACCAAGGGTCTTTCCGTAAATCTCTATACCCATTAAGGCCTTTTTCTCCCATTTGCCCTGTTTCATGGTCCTATCGGCAAGGGCAATCTTTCTTGCTGCGGCAAACATTAAGGCTATGGAATGTTCTGCAGCGGCAAGGGCATTACCTTGGGGCGTATTCATAACTATAACACCTTTTTCTGTGGCTGCTGCCACATCCACATTGTCTACACCAATACCTGCCCTACCTATGACCTTTAACCTGTCTGCCTTCTCTATTATCTCTCTTGTTGCCTTTGTGGCGCTTCTAACAATTAAAGCATCATATTCACCTATAATCTCTTTCAGTGCATCGGCCTTCAAACCTGTTCTAACATCTACCTCGAGATTGTTAGATTTTAGAATTTCTAAGGCCTTATCGGATAATTGGTCTGCAATGAGAACCTTCATTTCCATCTCCTTTTTTTATCCTTTTATAATCATTCTCACTTTTTACAGGTCTTTTAAGCAATCTACAGCCTTGGCAACGCCTTTGCCCATCTCGAACTTATACCCAAGGTCTCTTAAGGTAAACTCAAGGGCGGCAATGGCTGTTATTACATCATACTTGTCCGCATAGCCAAGGGTTGCAATCCTAAATATCTTGCCTTTTAACTGATCCTGTCCACCGGCGCCTGTCACACCATATTTCTTCCACATGGTCTTATATATGGCTTGACCGTCAATACCATCAGGGGCAACAATTGCAGTGACTGCTGGGCTTGGTGTTTTTGCAAAGATTTTTAGTCCAAGGGCCTTTGCTGCTTCCCTTGTGGCATTGGCAAGTATGTCGAATTTCCTGTAAATGTTTTCCAGTCCTTCGGCCTTTATCATCCTCAGAGATTCGCGAAGGCCAACAATCAAAGAGATGGCAGGTGTAAAGTTTGTCTGATTCTTCTGCAGGTTTGAAAGTTCCTTCTGCCAGTTGAAATAAAATTTTGGAATCTTTGATGTTTTGTTGAATTCCCATGCCTTATCGCTCACACCGGCAAATGCAAGTCCTGGTGGAAGCATGAGTGCCTTCTGAGAACCTCCTACAAGCACATCAATACCCCATTCATCCATGGGTAGTTCAAATACACCCACACCTGTTATTCCATCCACTACAAGGATTGTGTCAGGATAATTTTTAACAATGGCCGCCACTTCTTTCACAGGAAATCTGACGCCTGTGGATGTTTCTGTTGCCTGCATATATACTGCCTTTATGCCTGGATTCTCTTTTAATGTCCTTTCTACAAGGCCAGGGTCAAGGTCATCTCCCCAGGGCAGATCAATGTTTATGGATTCGACGCCATATGCTTTACATATATTTGCCCATCTTTCACCAAATTTTCCGCTTCTTATGCAGATTGCCTTATCACCTGGAGAAAGCATATTTGTTACCGCACCTTCCATGGCCCCTGTTCCAGATGATGCAAAAATGAGCACCTCATTTTTTGTTCCAAAGAGATATTTGAGGTTCTGCCTTACTTCTTCTAACACCTCTTCGAAAAGGGGGTTTCTGTGATGTATGATTGGCTCTGCCATTTTTAAAAGGACTTCTGGTGGGATTGTTGTTGGTCCTGGTGCCAATAAATATCTCTTCTGCATCGTCTACCTCCTTAAAATTAAGTGTAATTTTCTATCAAAAAGATTAAAAAAAAACAAGAAAAATGATTATTTAGAAACAAAGATAAATTTTTTTATTGACTTTCTTGTGATATTCGTTTAGGAAATCTAAAAAAACTAAATGAGGAGGATGACTATGCCTGCAAAAGTTGATGAAGAAGCCTGCACAGGATGCGGAGCATGTGCTGAAGTATGTCCTGCCGATGCAATCACAGTGGATGATACGGCAAAGGTAGACCCTGAGCTCTGCACTGAATGCGGTGCATGCACAGAGGAATGCCCTGTTGAGGCAATTACACTCGAGGAGTAACACAAATCAAAAAATATAAAAGGATGGGCCATGCCCATCCTTTTATAGTCTCAACACTGTCTTAGTAAATTAAATACCTTTTAAAACAATTTCTGATAGGTCAAGGGCCTTCATGGTCTCTGTCTTTTCTTTGTCTTTTATGGCATCTTCCATCATGATTAAACAATAAGGACAGGCTGTTACTACAGTATTAGCTGATATGGCGATTGCCTCTTCGATACGGGCATGGTTAATTCTCTTGTGATGCTCTTCCATCCATATTCTACCGCCACCACCGCCACAGCAGAAGCTTCTGTCGTGGTGTCTTTCCATCTCTATTAGGCTTCCCTGTTTTGCCTGAGCTATTACATTTCTTGGCTCATCAAATATACGGTTGACCCTGCCCAAATAACACGGGTCATGGAAGGTGATGGTGCCTTCTATAACTGGATTTATCTTTAATTTTCCTTCTTTTATAAGCTTCCAGATAAACTCTGACTGATGATATACCTCAAAATCACCGCCTATTTGTGGATATTCATTTTTTATTGTGTGATAACAATGAGGGCATGTGGTGATGATCTTTTTGATACCCAATTCCTTTAATAGTTCTACATTACCCTGGGCTATGCCAAGATAGAGGTCTTCATTCCCGCATCTTCTTGCAGGGTCACCGCAGCATGTCTCTTCCTGTCCAAGAATGCCAAAAGATACCCCTGCAGTGGTCAGTATCTTGGAAAATGCCTTTGCAACTTTTCTGTTTCTATCATCAAGGGATGCAACACAGCCCACCCAGTACAGATATTCAACCTCTTCCTCGCCAATCATCTTGATATCCAGGCCTTCTATCCACTCTGTCCTCTGTCTCTTACCCATTCCATATGGGTCAACCTTCTGCTGGAGATTCTTAAACAGGAGTCTTGTCTCAGATGTGGTCTTACTTAATGTAAGGGTCAGATATCTCCTTAATTCAATATTCTTGTCAAATGTTGGTATGGAAACAGGGCAGTTCACCTGACATGCAAGACAGGCTGTGCATGACCAGATTGTCTCTTCCTGAATTACATTGTCAATGAGCCCGTCTTCTGTTTTTTTGCCTTCAGCTGCCCTCTCCCATTCTGCCTTTAGGTCCTGTATAAATTGCTTGGGTGAGAGGGGTTTTTCAGTATTATAGGCAGGACATAGGTCCTGACATCTACCGCATCTTGTGCATGCATCAAGGTCAAATATCTGTCTCCAGGTAAAACCATCTATGGAATTAACACCGAATTCTTCAGCATTTTCAAAATCCTCAATAGGTGCAATGGCGCCCCTGGGGCTATCTTCAACACCCCTGAACATCATATTGAGGGATGAGGTTATAATATGAAGCAATCTTTTTGAATAGGCAATGTAAGCTATCAGGCCAAATGAGAGAAGCATATGGATATACCACATCACTGCATGGGGCATATATGTTGTGCCTTTTACACCAGCTGGGAATATGCCCGAGAGTGTCCAGCCCACAAAACTCCAGACCTCATATGGTTTTGGATCACCGGCAATCCTCGCTGCCTCTACTAAAAAACCCGTTACAAGGACAGCAAGAATCCACAGAAGAACAAGCAAGTCATCGGGTTTATTATCGAGCCTTGAGGGTTTAACAACATATCTACGCCACATTGCCATGAGGATTCCTATTATGGCCAGAAGCCCTGCAAGGTCTGTTAAGAATGAAAACACAAGATAAAAATTGCCTTTTATAAACTCCACACCGAATATGAGCCTGACCACATCGTCCTGAATGGCAACAAGGGCTGTTGCTATGGCGAGTATGAGAAATCCCCAGAAAATAAAAAAGTGCATCCAGCCTGGAAATGCCTCCCTCAAAATCGATTTGTGGAAGATACCATTGGATATAAAATAGCTGATCCTTTCACCTAATCTGTCTTTAAAGCTAAATTTAGTTGGTTTCCCCATCTTCCACATGGCATATCTTTTCTTGATACCATAGATGAGCACAATGAATGTGATGACCATGAGGGCATATGTAATCCATCGTGCTCCGCCACCGACATTCCAGAAAATCTCCCTTCCGATATGATCCATTGCCAGCCTCCTGAATTATTTTTTTAATCTATTTAAATTGTGATATTTTTCATAAGCAATATAAAATCAAAAGGCATATAAAATCAATAAAAAATTAGTTTTGTCTGGATAAAATCAATAAAAAGTTTATCTTGACAAAAGAAAATGTGAATTGTTATAAAAACAGATATCAGGCGCGTAGCTCAGTGGGAGAGCGCTACCTTGACGCGGTAGAGGTCACGGGTTCAATACCCGTCGCGCCTACCATGAAAAAATTTTGAATTAAAAAATGGGGGTTGAAACCCCCATTTTTTATGAAATATTTCTGTGGATATAAACTGTTAGATCTGCCATCCTGTTGGTATAGCTTCCATATTCATTATCATACCATCCGAAAATTTTTGCATGCACAACAGGTATCTTCAAATTGTTCAAAGAATTCTTAACTGATTCTGGTAAATCAGGGATATTTGAAAGGTCAATGTTTATAAAGGCAGTTCTTGTATGATTGAACTGGCCTTCTATGACTATTGCAGCATCAACGCCAATCAAATCTGAAGATACGTTCTGTTCATCGGAATATATGAGAAGATGTTCAGGGTCGTTTTCCATGGCCTTTTTATAGATACTATTTATCAATTTTGTTGTAATAGGTTGGACTGTTTTGTCGTTTGTGGGATTTGCCTGGAACGTAATATTGAGCACAATGAGGGATTCTGTATTCACTGGCACCCGTATTGAATCTGCCATAAAACCGATATTTTGAACTTCTGGTATAACCTGGTTCAATGCCTCTGCTGCATTTGTGGATGTGAGTATGATATTGTTTAGAATGCTCCTTGTCTTTCTTAAATCCTTTTCTCCTTCCTTCGGCACGCTATCAAGAACACTCTGTGAGTTTGTTACTGCATGAACCGTTGACATGGATGCGGTAAGTATCCTGCTTGTTGATTCATTATTGAGCAAAGGCTTAATCATATGGGCAAGGCCAGTTGTTGTGCAAGAGGCAGCTGATACAAGGGGGTGTTTATTTTTATCAAAGGCATGGTGGTTTATACCATATATCAATGTCACACAATCATCAGGCATGGAGAGGGCCTTATTCTTTATTTTAAATGCCGATGAATTAATAACGACCTTTGCACCCCTTGCGAGATGCCCCCTGATGGAACCTTTTTTATCATCAACTGACAGAGTTGGGTCCCTGAACTTTCCCGTACATTCAACAACTATGTCCACGCCATAATCTCTCCAGGGAATTTCTGCTGGATTTCTTGATTCCCTTAACACTGTTACGGGGATGCCGTCAATTAAAAGCTTTCCTTTTTTCTCATCAACAATCTGAATAATCCTTGAAGAATTAACACCGTATAAGAATCTGTGTATACTCCCATATGTTGAATCCTTCTCAATAAGCTGTGCAACAGCATCCATCCCCTGACCTATGCCTCTACCCTGGTTGATATAGATTTCTTTGAAGTATTTCCTTCCTATATGGTGCCAGAGGGTTAATTTCCCGATTCTACCCATACCGTTTATGCCAAGGATTGGCGGTCTATTTTCTAATATCTCTACCTTAGCCATTGCAACCTCCTTTGTGGATTGTATATAAAATATTAGTGAAAAAATACACAAAATACAAGATAAATTCCTTTGTTTTTTGCCTTGACAGGCCAAAAAAAGAAAATAAAATGGATAATAATAAAATCCTGGAGGTTAGCATGAAAATTACAAATCTTGAAAAAACAGAAAAAAAACCCATGGATATGGAGGGTGCAAAAGATACATATAAACAGATACCCATTTCAATTAGTGATGGAACCCCTGCTTACTCTTTTAGGGTTTTCACTATTATGCCAGGGGGTCATACGCCATATCATACCCATGCTTTTGAACATATAAATTATGTAATTGATGGTATCGGGGCTGTTGTGAAGGAAGACGGGACAGAAGAGCCTGTTTCCACAGGAGATTTTATTCTCATCATGCCTGGAGAAAAACATCAATACAAAAATAAATCTTTGGATAAGCCGTTTATTATTATATGTGCTGTGCCAAAGGAATATGAATAATTTAAACTATTTTTTTATGATCTTCTTTACATAAACATCCTCATCTCTTATGGTCATAAACAGCGTGACCCTGTCGCTCACCTTTATGTCTTCCAGCGTGCCTTTTTTGCCGGATATGATAATCTCTGTGTTATCATCCACCATACCTCCATTTATAAGTTCCTGTTTTCCCATGATTTTCTTTACAAGGATCGACCTTTCGCCAGTATCTATGACAATGACTTCTCCGGTGATGGTTTTAACACCCCTTTCAGAGGCAAATAAAATATTTGAGAAAAAAATCACAAATAAAGACAGAATTAAAATTATGTGTTTCATCAGGCCTCCTCTTTGATTTTATTATACAATTTAGGTTATATTAGTCAAAAGAAAACTTAAAACAAATATCATCTAATAGGGGTTGAAATGAAACCTGTTGAAATTATGAAAGATATTTACATTATAGGTGACGCGGATATGACGGACACTAAGGATTGTTCTGTGTATCTTATTGACTTGGGCGAACTTATTATGATCGATACAGGTGCAGGAGACAGTGTGGATGCATTGATTAAAAATATAGAAAGAGCCGGGCTTGAGCCAGAAAAACTTTCAAAGATTATACTTACCCACTGCCATATTGACCATGTAGGTGGTGCAGAAGAACTGAGAAAACGTTTTGGCGCCCAGATCATTATGCATGAGAAAGATGCAGAGATTGTGGAAAGAGGCGATAAAAGGATGACCGCTGCCTACTGGTATGGCGTAGATTTTAAACCCCTTCCTGTTGATGTGAAATTAAAAGAGACAGAAGAGATCATCGAATCTCGTAGTCATAAAATCGTCTGTATTCATACACCGGGCCATACCCCCGGCTCCATATCAGTTTATCTTGATATACATGACAAAAGGGTGCTATTCGGTCAGGATATACA
>JAOAFK010000170.1 GCA_026416315.1 Syntrophorhabdaceae bacterium
GCCCACCTCGGGGGAGGCCTGTGTTTTTATGAATTTATGCCAGAAGTCAAAGAGGCATTTAAAAATGTGTTCTATGATACTGCAGCATCCCCCTTTTTATATTCTAATGATATATATAAATTTTTAGGAAAATTTTTAAAAGAAAAGGTTATTTTTGGAACAGATTATCCACTCCTTACAACAAAAAGATATTTAAAGGGCATGGAAACCCTCGATTTAGAGACCCAGGAAATGATTCTTTCGAAAAATGCAAGGAGGCTTTTTGAAAGAACCTGATTGGGATAGACGCTACAGAGAAGGTTTTTATAGGGATGTATTGAACCCTCACGAGCTTCTCTTAAAATACTGGCAGAAAATACCAAAGGGCATTGTTATTGACATTGCCATGGGATACGGAAGGGATGGAAACTTTTTAAGCTCCAAAGGATACAAGGTTATAGGGATTGAAAAATCCATAGAGGCCTTAAGGATTTTCAAAGAGACGTTCAAGGCCTCAAACAAAAACATAACCTGTTTATTAGGTGATGCAAATCATCTTCCTTTTAAAGAAAACACAGCAGAAGGCATAATAGTTTTTTATTTTCTTTTAAGAAATATTATGGAGAAATTAAAGGATATTTTAAAAAAGGATGGTATAATTATCTACGAGACATATCTTAAAAGGCAAAACGATATGGATAGATGGAGAAACCCTGAATATCTCCTCGAAGACGGTGAGTTGTATAGTTACTTTAATGATTTTGAAATTTTACTTTATGAGGAATTAATATTAGAGGACAAACAAAAGAAAAAGGCCATAGCAAGGTTTGTGGGAAGAAAAAGATGATAGTGGAATGGGATCCAGAAAGACCGAGAAAAAAAGTAACAGAACTTATCAAAAAAACCCTTCTTGAAGGGGGCATTATAGCATATCCCACAGACACCTTTTATGGATTGGGATGTGACCTTTTCAATATAAAGGCCATAAGGCTCCTTTATCAGATAAAAAGGCTTGATCCTAAAAGGCCCATGAGTATAATATGCAGTGATTTCAAAGAGATAAGCACATATGGAATCATCACAGACTTTGCCTTTGATATCTTAAAAAGGCATCTGCCCGGACCTTATACATTTGTTTTAAGGGCAAAAAAGATCATGCCAAAACTACTTATGACAGACAAAAAAGAGGTGGGTATAAGGGTGCCTGATCATCCGGTGCCCACTGGGCTTGTTCGTCTCATAGAAAGGCCTGTGATAAATACAAGCGCACGGTTTTCCGGTGAGGAGATCTTATCAGACCCTAAAGATATAGAGAAAAAATTTAAGGGCACTATAGACCTTGTCATTGACGGCGGAATAATCATAGGCGAGCCCTCAACCGTTATTAAGATTGTAGATGATACTATAGAGGTCTTAAGAGAAGGAAAAGGGAAAATTTTTTATTGATATTTTTATAAAATACGATTACTCGATATCTGCCGATGAAGTGCCTTCTTGTGCCTCCGTTGGTGACCCTTCTGCCTCTAAGGCCTCATACATGGATTCTTCAAAATCTTCACCGAATTCATCACCCAACTCTCTACCCATTCTTTTCATGAACCTTTCAATGCTTGATGGGTCGTTTTCATCAAGGTCTGAAAATTTAGTGGGGTCAAGGAGGCTTTCCATTCTCTTTTCTTCTGACTTTAGAACAGCAACCCTTGAGATAATACGGTTTACATTTTTACTGCCGCAGGTTTTACAATAAGGGTCTATCTCTTCTGATATCCTCAAAAGTAAAAAGGATGAGATTTTTTTACAATCGTTACAGCGATATTCATATATGGGCATGGCATAACCTTAATTTTTGAATTTTTTTGAAAACAATTTTATTATATGCATTTTAAGGCCACATTTCAACCCGTTCCCTGACCTTCAAGTATCTGCTTTAACATCTCGCCCAACTTTTTTTCTTCGCTCTCATCCGCATATTTTGGTTTTTCTACATCAGGAAACAAACTAAAAATGCCATTTACTATCACTTCTGCATGGGGTGGACATCCAGGCAGATACGACCCCATATCTTTGTTGTGCTTTTGACACATACCCATAAAAATATTTATTTCTTGAGGATTTATGGAGCTTATGGTTTCAGGCCCTAAAAACACATTTACCTTTTTATCAAAGGGCCTGTCTATTAAAAGCCTGTTTGTATTTATTGGGTCTGGCCTTTTGAGCTTTGCAAGGACAAAATGGAGATAACCCTTGCATCCACTGCAGGCCTTTCCATCATGGACATGAAAATCTTTACCGCCCCCTATGTCGATAATTGGTTGTTTGAAAGGGCTTTTAATCTCATCTATTGAGGGACCTATAATATCAATCATATCCTCCTCCACAGGCCCCAACCCCTGTATATAGGCAAAAAATACTGGTGGTGAAGAGAGGGGTTCAATACCCATAACCCTCATGGCAACGGCATCTATGGCCACGGGATTTGTTCCAGCTATAAGGACATTCATCTCTTTGGGGCTTCCAGAGACCGGCCCAAAGTCTTCCTGTCCGATAAGGCCATCTATTATTGTAAGTTTTGGTTTTATAATACGGTGGATATTAACAAGGTTCTGCCAGAGGCCAAAGTAATGGGTCATATATTTTTCAAGGGGTGGCACGGCGCCCTGGAGGCTTTTTACTGCAAGGGATACAATGGCAGCAAAGTGTATCTTCATGACAGGAACATTGATAATCGCATCTGCCCTGTCAAGGGTAACAGGTATACTTCTTTTTGTCATGCGTTTTCCAAAAGGAACCTTTTTTTCAACAAGGTCATCGCTATTTAAATCAACAAGGTCAATTTTAGCAGGGTCAATATCTTTCAATCTGTTGTATCCATAAAGCTCAAACATCTTTGTGGTGGCACTCCGGTTTATGGAAGAACCTTCAGCAATTATAATTTTTCCTGCTACAGGTAGTAGAGTCTCTGTTATGGCCTTAATTACCCTAACATCCGTTACGATCCCTCCCTTATATGTGCCGTCCTTTATGCCGTGGTCGCTCACGAGATTAGGTTTTATAACAACCATATCGCCTTTTTTTACAAACCTGTTTAACCCGCCCAATTTTCTTATTAGGTTTTCAACAGACTGTTTTATTTCTCCATAAGAAAGTGTTTCTGGCACCCGTTCAATTACCACCTTTTCTTTTTTCTTATAAGGGACAGGAGGTTTTTTTCCTTTTAATTTTTCAAGAAGCACAGAGGCAGAAAGCTCCATTCTTATATATTCTTTTCCGTTTTTTTGAAAGGTTTTAAAGGGCCTAAAACCGTACCCAAGCATCAGGTCATAGTTATGCCTATCATCTGCATTTAGTTCTATGGCGAGAAGGGTTTCCTTTGCAATAAGCCCGTCAAGGATCTCAAACATTTTGTCCCTGTCTTTATATGTCTCATCTATAAAAAAATCTTCTATAGTGCTTGTGTCTTTATTGTATAAAAACCATCCTATCTTTCTTTGGTCATCTTTTACAACATATCTAACAGAGTTTTGGTTATCTTTATCAGATTTGCCTTTTGTTTTACCCAAAGAAATGCTTATGGCCATAACCCCTCCGGCTTAGAAAGTGAAAATTTTTATAAGATTATCACAAATCAAAACTCAACTGAACATTTTTCATAAAAATATGCTAATATAGAGGCGTTTATGGTCATAATCGAAGCAAAAGGATTGACAAAGGACTATGGGAATTTAAGGGCAGTGGACCATGTGGATTTCCAGATAAAAAAAGGGGAGTGTTTTGGATTTTTAGGCCCAAACGGTGCCGGTAAAACCACCATCATGAGGATGTTTTATTCCCTTGTTGTTCCCACAGGGGGATATATAAAGATTTTTGGTATGGATTTAAACAGGCATGCATCTTATATAAAATCAAGGCTCGGGATATTACCCCAGGATAATAATCTTGATTTAGAACTCACTACCCTGAAAAACCTTATTGTGTATGCA
Organism: Syntrophorhabdaceae bacterium; assembly: GCA_026416315.1. Taxonomy (GTDB): domain Bacteria; phylum Desulfobacterota; class Syntrophorhabdia; order Syntrophorhabdales; family Syntrophorhabdaceae; genus JAKORG01. The sequence continues at coordinate 3,960 of JAOAFK010000170.1, forward strand.
AGATATTTTGGGATATCCAGCAGTAAATCAAAAAGGAAAGCAGAAGAATTGCTTGAATATGTAGGATTGACAGAAAAGGCACATGTCAACATCAGAAACCTATCAGGGGGTATGCAGAGGGCGCTCCTTCTTGCCCGGGCACTCATTAACGACCCGGAGATTTTGATCCTTGATGAACCTACAACAGGCCTTGACCCACACAGCAGACTCAATGTGTGGAACAAACTCAATGAGCTTAAAGAAAAAAACACCACATTGATACTTACCACCCACTATATGGAAGAGGCAGAAAGGCTATGTGACAGGGTGGCCATTATGGACAGAGGAAAGATAGTTGCCATCGATACACCCGAAAATCTTATGGGAATATATGGTGGCAATCTCGAGGATGTATATCTGAAATTAACAGGAAAAAAACTAAAAGAAGAAAACAATGTTGAGAACAATAAATCTTAAAAGGGCTTTCAGGGTCTGGCAGAGACATTTTTCTGTGTATACAAGGCTCTATAAATCGAGTATAGCCCTTAACTTTGTTGAACCTGTTCTATATCTTGTTGCCTTTGGTATAGGCCTCGGTGTCTATATTAGAGATATAAACGGCGTACCGTATATAAAATACATTGCACCTGGTATCGTTGCCTCTTCATCCATGTTTGCCGCAACATATGAATGTACATACGGGACATATGTGAGGATGGCCTTTCAAAAGACATTTGATGCCATCCTTGCAACACCGGTGAACATAGAGGAACTTGTGGCAGGAGAGCTCTTCTGGGCATCTACAAAAAGTGCATTTTACGGCACCATCATCATCCTTGCCATATCTTTTTTTGGACTTGTAGATTCTTTTTTTGTTATTGCCTTAATCCCTGTGTTATTTACAAGTGGGCTCATTTTTGCTGAGATCTCCATGATTTGTACAGCTATTGTACCAGGCATTGATTCTTTCAACTATTTTTATACCCTATTTATGACGCCCATGTTTTTATTTTCCGGTATATTTTTTCCTGTGGATAACCTGCCCCCTTTTATATCGAAAATTGCCTTCTGGACACCTCTTTATCATTTAACCAACGCATGTCGTGGTTTTGTTTCAGGGAAAATAGATGGAATAATTATAGATATTTTATGGATTATCGCTTTTGTTTTGATCCTCGCACCCATACCGTATATCCTCATGAAAAAAAGGATAATAAAGTAATTTCCTTGACATAGAGATGTGATTCAGCTATTATGTCCATAAGTTAGAGGATTTTGGTGAATAACTACAATTTATACATTCCTTTGGGCTTGATTAATATGAGGGTGCCCGGGTGGCAACCATTAAACCGAGCCTATCTTTGAATACCGTTTTCTGTTTGTAAGATAGAGATTTTAAGATATTGGGGAAAAAAGGCACTCGGTATATTATTGTTTTTATGAACAAGGGGTGATTTATGCATAGCTATATATATTTCGATAATCCGGCCACTTCTTGGCCTAAACCAGATTGCATGATAGAGGCCATGATAGCCTTTAATAAAACAGTAGGCGCAAACCCTGGAAGGTCAGCCCATAGGCTATCCATTGAGGCTGCCCGCATTCTTTTTGATACGAGAGAGGCCATTGCATCCTTAATAGGTGCTGATGACCCTGAGACTATTGTATTTACAAGAAATGCCACAGAAGGCTTAAATATCATTCTTCATGGTCTATTAAAATCTGGTGACCATGTGATTACTACAAGCATGGAACACAATTCTGTTATGCGACCCTTAAGGGCACTGGAAAGAGAAGGCATAGAGCTTACGGTAATACCTTGTTCAAGAGATGGGGAAATTGATCCCGATGACATCTCAAGGGCAATAAAGAAAAACACGACCCTGATTGTCACAACCCATGCATCAAATGTTACAGGCACTATAATGCCTGTAGATGAGATAATAAAAATAGCTCGCAGAAACGGAATTATTTACTGTATTGATGGTGCCCAGACGGTTGGCAGTGTAAAAATAGATGTAAAAAAACAGGATTTGGATATCCTTGTGTTTACAGGGCACAAATCCTTATACGGGCCACAGGGCACAGGGGGCTTCTATATAAAAAAAGGCATAGAAAAAAGGATAAAACCTTTAGAGCAGGGCGGCACAGGCAGCCGCTCTGAATTTGAGGAGCATCCTGATTTTATGCCGGACAGATTTGAATCTGGAACCCCCAATACCATAGGTTTAGCAGGTCTTTGTGCAAGCGTTAAATACATTGACAGGATGGGTATTGAAAATATCCGGGAAAAAGAGTTGAAGCTAACAAAACTTTTTTTGGAAGGCATCTCTTCCATGAAAGATATAAGGGTCTTTGGTGTAGATGACATAAATAGAAGGATTGCCGTTGTATCCTTTAATGTTTTTGGCATGACCCCATCTGATGTGTCTTACATCCTCGATAGAAAGTTTAATATCCTGTCAAGACCCGGACTTCACTGTGCACCCTCTGCCCACAGGACAATCGGGAGCTTTCCTGAAGGAACCGTTCGATTTGGTTTTGGTATATTCAACACAGAAGAAGAGATTGGGTTTGCCATAAAGGCTTTAGAAAAAATCACCACAGGCCATAAAAAATAATCAAAATGATTTAGAAAGAACAGGAGGACATATGGAAGGATTAATTGATGCAAGGGGGCTTGCATGCCCAGAACCTGTACTCCTTACAAAAAAGGCATTAGAGAAAGAAGATAAGATTACAGTTCTTGTAGATAATACCAATGCCTTAGAGAATGTAAAAAGGTTTGCTATAAATTCGGGTTGCTCGGTAAATGTGAAAGAAGAAGCCGGTGTGTTTAGGATTGAGATAATAAAAAGGCAAGGTATTTCACAAAAAGACCATACCCATGACATTGTTTCCTGTGAAAGGGAAGTCTCTATATCATCAAATGGCCCTGTAGTTGTTGTTCTGTCCTCTGATAGAATGGGCCTGGGAGATGATGAATTAGGAAGAGTTTTAATGAGGTCCTTCATTCATACCTTAACAGAAATAGATAAAAAACCGGACATTATGATTTTATACAATTCAGGGGTAAAGCTTGCCGTTGAAGGCTCAGATGTCTTACACGATTTAAATGCCTTGGAAGGCACTGGCGTAAAGGTCCTTGCATGCGGGACATGTTTAAACTTTTTTAATTTAAAAGAAAAATTAAAATCGGGCACTATATCCAACATGTACGATATAGCAGAGACGCTATTTCGTGCAAAAAAGATCATAAGGCCATGATTTAATGAGTAGTGTATAATATGTAATGCTTTCCACAGGTTTCTATTGACAACATCCATTCAGTGTGGCAGTTTTTAAAAAAAATGAAAAAAATCTTTATTTTGTGTCTTATTGTTGCTTCTCTTCTTTTCTCCATTTCAGGGCCATCTCAGACAACAGATGATTTTCCCAAAAGGATCAAGGTGGTAATTGATGATAATTATCCGCCCTATGTATTTCGAGACCACGAAGGTAAACTCATTGGTATTTCAATAGACCTGTGGCAACTCTGGCAGAAAAAGACAGGTATATCTGTGGATATATACGGAATGGATTGGGGTGAAGCCCTTCGACGCATGAAGGCAGGTGAATTTGATGTCATTGATACGATTTTTTTTACAGAAGAGAGGGCAAAAATATACGACTATTCAAAACCCTATGCAAAGATAAATGTATCCATTTTTTTCCATAAAGACATTTCAGGCATTACCGATGCAGATACACTTCGGGGATTTGTTGTGGCTGTTAAAAAAGGGGATGATGCCATTGATTATTTGAGAGATAGGGGCATTACCACTCTAATGGAGTTCCCCTCATACGAGGCCATCATAAATGCCATGAAAGAGAAAAAGGTAAATGTTGCAATAATTGATGATCCTCCGGCCCATTATTTTTTAAACAAAAAAGGCATTTTAGAACAGATCCGTCATTCCCAGCCATTATACACTGGGGAATTCCATCGTGCAGTAAAAAAGGGAAATAAGGCGATCCTTGAGCTTGTAGAAGACGGCTTTTCAAAAATTTCAAAAAAGGAATTTCAGGCCATCCACCAAAAGTGGTTCGGCATTGAACACGAGCATTTCTTTCTCCGACCATATCTCCGCCAAATTGCAATAGTTCTTGTTGTTATTATCCTTATTGTTCTTTTTCTTTTCATATGGAACTACACACTCAGAAAAAAGGTGAGAGAAAGAACTTTTGCATTAGAAAAAGAGATGGCATTGAAAGCTGAAGCAATGGATAGACTCAAACAAAGCGAAGAAAGATACCGCTCTATTTTTGAAAACGCTGTAGAGGGCATATTTCAAACGACACCGGAAGGAAAAATTGTTGCCGCAAATCCTGCCTGGGCGAGGCTTTATGGTTTTGATTCTCCTGAAGATGCATTAAGATCAATATCTAATATCGAACAACTCTATATTAACCCAAAAGATAGGATGGCATTTAAACATTTGCTCGAGACCAAAAAAGAGGTAAAAAACTTTGAGATGTCACTTAAAAGAAAAGACGGCACATCCATATGGGTTAATATAAATGCGAGGGCGGTACGAGATAAAAAAGGTGATGTTATATATTATGAGGGCACTGCCGAAGATATTACAGAAAAAAAGAAAAGGGAAGAGGAAATTATAATTGAACATATGAGGAACTCAACCCTTTTAAAGCTCTATCAAATGTCAGATGAGCCCTTAGAAAGGATAACGGATTTTGTTTTGGAACAATGTATTATCATTACGGGCAGTGAATACGGATTTATAGGATATCTCAATGAAGAAGAAACATTAATGCATGCTTCTCTATGGTCGAAAAAGGCAATGGATGTATGTTCAGTAGACGAAAAACTTGTTTTGTTTCCTATAGATAAGGCAGGGCTTTGGGCTGAAACAGTAAGACAGAAAAAACCCATCATCGTTAATGACTATAATGAGCCAAACCCTTATAAAAAGGGTTTTCCCAAAGGGCATGTTCAAATTGAGCGTTTTCTTGGCATACCTTTATTGGAAAAGGACCGTGTAAGGGTTGTAATTGGCCTTGCCAACAAAAAAGAGCCATATACAGACTCAGATATTTTACACATATCCTTACTGCTCGAAGGTATGTGGAGTTTTATAAAGAAAAAACAGATGGAAGATGACCTCAGGGCAAGCGAGGAGCGCTACAGAACTGTTATAGAATCCTCAAACGATGCTATTGTCATTGTAAAGGATGGCCGCCATGTATTCGTGAACAAACGGTTTTACGAACTTACAGGTTACTCAGAGGAAGAGGTGATTGGCAACCCTATTGATTTCTGGATCCATCCCGATGATAGAGAAAAGGTATTTTCCATAGCTGTAAAAAGGCAAGATGGTCAGGATATACCTTCTCGATACGAATTTAGAGGGATCCATAAAGATGGTAGTATCATCCACATTGAGGTCTCTGCATCTAAGATTGTTTTACATAACGAGACCATGGCCCTTGCTTTCTTAAGGGACGTCACCGACCTCAAACGCACCGAGGCACAGCTCATCCAGTCCCAGAAGATGGAGGCCATAGGTAGACTTGCCGGTGGTATTGCCCATGACTTCAACAACATGCTCACCGTGATTTTAGGTCATACCCAGTTAGCCCTACTCACCCTTGATCCATCAAATCCCCTCTATCAGAGATTTGTAGACATCCAGAAGGCAGCCCAGCGCTCCGCAGAGCTCACAAAAAACCTCCTTGCCTTTGCAAGAAAACAGACCGTGGTTCCAAGGGTATTAAACATAAACCACCAGATTGAAGAGATGCTCAAGATGATAGGAAGACTCATAGGAGAGAACATAGAACTTATATGGCTACCAGATCCCCATCTATGGAATGTAAAGATAGACCCATCCCAGCTAAACCAGGTGATCATCAACATCATCATAAATGCAAAGGATGCTATAGACCACATAGGCACCATCACCATAGAGACAAAAAATGTAATAATCGATGAAACCTACTGCAAGACCCACCTGGGTTTTATCCCCGGTGAATATGCAATGCTTGCCATAAGTGATAACGGTATAGGTATGGATAAAGAGACCTTAGAGCACATATTCGAACCCTTCTTTACCACAAAGACCCCGGATAAGGGCTCAGGACTCGGTCTATCCACTGTATATGGTATAGTAAAGCAGAACAACGGCTTTATAAATGTCTACAGTGAACCAAAAAAAGGCTCTACATTTAAGATCTATCTACCCCGCCATAGAGCCCCTAAAGAAGAGACCCCCATAACCGAGACGGATAGCATAATAAGAAGTAAAGGTGAGACCATACTCCTTGTGGAAGATGAAAAAGAGGTATTAGAACTGTGCACATCCATGTTGGGTGAGTTGGGTTA
>JAOAFK010000198.1 GCA_026416315.1 Syntrophorhabdaceae bacterium
GGCGATGTTGAAGGTTCTTTGATTCTTGTTCCGTTAGCTGACCTGTTTTTATGCCATCATCAATTTTTGATTGAATGATGTCAATACGCCTCTGTATTTCATCTGCTGGTGAGGCATAGAGATTATTAACGTATATAAAGATAGAAATACAAACAACAAAATAAACAATCTTCTTTCCCATAACCCCTCCTAATTATGATTTTTTTTATTATCCAATAGGATAGTCATTTTTACAAGAAAAAATATTATATTTTCTTAAACTTTCCGCGCCTTAACACTAAAAAAATGTAATCCTGTTGTGTCGACTTCTCTAATCCTTGGTATACCAAGAATACTTAATCTGCTGAAATATATTGTCTTTGAAACCTTTACTATCATGACATCTTTTGAGTATTAGATGTTCATTCTATAGTGCCTTCAGCGCCTTCTTTAAAATAAAACAATAATATTTGAGATAAATAAAGATAGCAACATCATAAAAATTGAAAAAAACCAAAAAACCATATTATAATTTAACGTCTTAAAAATTTTAATTAATAGGAGGCGCCTTATGTCCCTTTTTAAAGTAGCAGGGTGAGTTACTTGAGTGGATCCCAATGCACCGACAGTTAGTCGGAGGACCATAAGATTTATTGACGGCACACAGATTGCTTTAAGCAATCTTCATGAGATCATGGCTGAGCTTTATTCTGTGGGAAAAAGACCCACAAAAGAGACCATAGATGAAATAATAGCTGGGCTTGAGGCCATGGGCAATTACATTCCAGAATCTGAGGTGATAAGAAGGGAATACAGAGATATCCTTATGAAGGAGTACCAAGAGTTCGTGGAAATCCACGATAAGGAAAAGGAAAAGGGAGGTGTTCTTCACAATCCATGTGAAGTGAAAGAAAATGAGAATGAAAAAGATGAATGACCAGAGTAATCGAACAATAGAATCATTGAATGTTTTAAAACTAAAGGAGATTGTTGATTATCAAGAGCATGCCATCGTAAGCAGGGAAGTTATAAGAAAGCCTTCAGGCACTTTAACTGTGTTTGCATTTGATAAGGGTGAGTTTAAGTGAACATACAGCCCCATTCGACGCAATTGTTTATATCCTCGAAGGTGAAGCAGAGGTTTTAATTGATGGAAGGCCTTACATAGTTAAAGAAGGTGAGATGATTATCATGCCAGCAAACATACCTCATGCCTTAAAGGCTATTACCCGCTATAAGATGCTACTTATGATGATTAGATAAAAAATAGTGTTCATCAAATAAGAACTAAATGACATTTTGTTAAAATCATTTGATTCATAATGTTATTTAGCAGATGTCTTTTCCATTAATTTTTAAATATCTGTTGTGTCTTCACAACCAAGTATAATTTTTAGTTCAACATCCCCATGATGGTGAGATTTTAAAATCATTTAAAGCCTTTTTACAACATCAGTTGTATCATAACATCTTGTGCATGTTGTGCCTTCTTTTTCTTTTTATTTTTTGCAGGTATAGTAACAAATTCCAAGGGGTGTCTCAACTGCATGGGGGAAATATTTCTTTTTGAACCACAGGGAAAGATGAACCAGATTTATAAGTACAGGGACCTCTACAAGGGGGCCAATGACAGCAGCAAATGCCTGTCCTGAGTTAATCCCGAATACGGCAACAGCAACTGCTATGGCAAGCTCAAAATTATTGGATGCGGCTGTGAAAGATAGAGTTGCTGCCTGACCATAATGGGCACCAGCCTTTCCGCTCATATAAAAAGAGATGACAAACATGACAACAAAATAGACAAGGAGGGGGATGGCAATTCTTATTACATCAAGGGGAATTTTAACGATATATTCCCCTTTTAAAGAAAACATAACAAGGATTGTAAATAGCAAGGCAATCAACGTTATAGGGCTTATTTTCGGGATGAACCTTTCATGATACCATTTTTTATCCTTCACATTAATGAGAACAAAACGGGTAATTACCCCAGCAATAAATGGTATACCAAGATAGATAAAGACGCTTTCTGCAATCTGTCCGATTTTGATATTAACAATAACGCCTTTGAGGCCAATAAGGGGAGGCAGTATAGTAATAAAAATATATGCATAAATCGAATAAAACAGCACCTGAAAGATGGAATTAAAGGCCACAAGGCCTGCACAGTATTCAGTGTCACCCTTTGCAAGTTCATTCCAGACAATCACCATGGCAATACAGCGGGCAAGGCCAATCATAATAAGTCCCACCATATAATCTGGATAACCCCGCAAAAAAACTATGGCAAGGATGAACATGAGAATAGGACCTACGACCCAGTTCTGAATCAAAGAGAGGACAAGAACCCTCCAGTTTTTAAAAACCTCTCCCAACTCTTCGTATCTAACCTTCGCAAGAGGTGGATACATCATAAGTATTAAACCTATGGCAATGGGGATATTTGTTGTTCCTGATTGAAACTGATTCCAGAAGTTAACTACCCCTGGAAATACATAGCCCCACCCTACGCCGATAAACATGGCAAGAAATATCCAAAGGGTAAGAAAACGGTCGAGAAATGATAGTTGTTTACCTATACGTTCTTCTGTCATAGAACTCTCCTTATTATCTGAGATTCATATTCAAGATGTCTTTTGCGATAATAAAAGCCTGCTTAAACACTCTCAGAATTAAACTATTGGACCTTTTCGCATCGCCCACCATCCCTGAAGTTTGTTTCTCCTGTGAGGCGCCAGTCCATCTGAAAGCTCTTTCCATCAGTTGAGAATCTATATCTAAAATCACCCGCACCACCCCTATCACGAAAATTACCTACATAATCGTTTCCAACCATTTGCCCAGTAGTAACTCCGCCACCAGACCAGTTGTATGTTCCATTGACAGTTGTCCCTGTCTGAAAGAAGTTCATCAAGCCTTCTCTGCATCTATATGTTCCTGTTATGTTAATACCATACTGCGGTGCCGTAGGAGATATACGTTGATCTTCTAATTGAACTGTTGCCACGAGATAACTTATATGCTCTGATGGCTCTGCCCAGATAGATGATGCGATGTTATTGAACCTCCTATTCAACTCCACCTGAGGCGGCCATGGATTGTTCTGTACTGTTACAGGAAAGGTAGGGGATGAGAGGGCCACCCTCGGTAGATACCAATCTGACCTGTCTCCAGGTTTATATACCCTCCACGCTTTTTGGTCTGTTTTAAAGACGACCTGACCTGATGAGTCGACAGCAATGAGCATAAAACCATAACTTCCTCCCCTTCTACCACCAACAGTAAACACATCACCGTTTTTTAGGATAGTTCCAGCAGAGAAAGGTGGCTGGGGTGCTTCATCCCTTCGGGTCTTGAAAGACGGTTCATACCTTCTAAGTGGCACGCCGTTGAGATATACATCTGCATTATCTGCCATGTGCCAATAGATGGTAACAGGGATTCCCTTTTCTGTAGTTCTTTGATATGCCCCCGGGGTTGTCTGATATTCTATTTTTTGTATACTGTTTAAGTCAAAGGATTGTGTCCTTCCGTCTTTGAAAAAGATTATCATCTTATCCTCTGCAAA
>JAOAFK010000206.1 GCA_026416315.1 Syntrophorhabdaceae bacterium
GTCGGCAGCGTCAGATGTGTATAAGAGACAGTCCTAAGGTAACGAAAGGAAAGAGTATGGTCTGCTTTAAACCAACGCAGTGGGCACCACCTGATTCTTCCTCGAGGATACAACCTTCACGGACATGGGCACCAGACCCCATGTTTGATTTTTCAAGAAATACTGATTTTTTAAAATACCCTCCCTTTAATTCCACATCTTGCCCCAACTGACAGTCTTCTATTGTTACCGGTGCCTCATATCCGAGTTTAACACCAGAAGATATGACAGTTGTTTGCCCATAAATTCTGCAGCCAGGATATATCTTCACACCATAACCTGAAATATGGTCTATATTTACTTCATCACCGATATGGATTGAATAAGGATTTGGAATATAAACACCTTTTTCAATTAATTTTCTAATTTTTTTGTCAGATGCATCCATAGAATTATTTTTTTTCGGTTTGTTTAAAAAGATATGGAAACGTAACATTTTATTTTTATTATGTCAATGAGGTAATGAATTTCTCAATTTTTCCTTGCTTTTTTTAAAACATATTATATTATTAGCTAAAAAGACGATAATAATTATGGAGATATAAACATGATCGAAAACCTTGAGGCCCTTTATAAGAACCTGATGGATAATCTTATCCATGAACTTGCAAAGGACCTTTATTCTGCTACATCAAGGGATAAATTTGAATCTGTTGTCCTTTCTGTGAGAAAAAACATAGCAAAAAAATGGATTGAAACCCAGCAGAAATATTACAATGTGGGGGCTAAAAGAGTATATTATCTCTCCCTTGAGTTTCTATTAGGAAGGCTACTGAGAAACTATATAATCAATCTTAACATGTCAGATGAATACAGCCAGGCAGTGGATATTCTTGGTATCAGTTTTGAAGAAGTTTTAGAGCACGAGTGGGACGCGGGCCTTGGAAATGGTGGTTTAGGTAGGCTTGCTGCATGTTTTCTTGATTCCCTCTCCACATTACAATATCCCGGATATGGTTATGGCATAAGATACGAGTATGGTATCTTTACCCAGAAGATTAAAGATGGCTACCAGGTTGAGGCACCTGACAACTGGTTAAGATACGGAAATCCTTGGGAATTTCCAAGGCCTGAACTCTTATATAATATAAAATTTTATGGAAAGGTTAGAACCATAGAAGGTGAGAGCGGAAAATTCAGGATGGAATGGGTGGATGCTGAGGATGTGATGGCTATGGCCTATGACTATCCGGTGCCAGGATTCAGAAACAATACAGTAAATACATTGAGACTATGGGCAGCAAAGGCAACAAGGGATTTTAATCTTGAATATTTTAACAGCGGTGATTACATAAAGGCTGTGGAAGATAAATTTTCCAGTGAAAACATATCAAAGGTGCTCTATCCCAATGACCAGTCCATGGCAGGAAAGGAGTTGAGATTAAAACAACAGTATTTTTTTGTGAGTGCCACATTAAAGGACATACTTAGAAGATATAAAAAGACATACAGGACATTTAGGAACTTTCCGGAAAAGGTGGCAATCCAGTTAAATGATACGCATCCTTCCATTGCCATAGCAGAACTTATGAGGATACTCGTTGATGAGGAAAACCTTCCATGGGACACTGCATGGAATATCACAACAAAAGTCTTTGCATATACCAATCATACAGTTCTTCCAGAGGCATTAGAGATCTGGCCAGTGAGCCTTTTTGCATGGCTTTTACCACGACATCTCCAGATTATCCAAGAAATAGACAGGCGTTTTATGATCCAGGTCAAGGAGAGATTCCCTGAAAGATATGATATCCAAAATAATATGGGGATTATAACATCGGGTAACGGGGATGGCATTGTACATATGGCACGACTTGCCATTGTGGGCAGTCATAAAATAAATGGTGTTTCAAAATTGCATACAGAGATACTTAAGACAAGGGTATTTAAAGATTTTTATGATATGATGCCTGAAAAATTCATAAATATCACAAACGGTATCACCCAGAGGAGATGGCTCCTTCAGTCTAATCCGCAGCTTGCCCAATTGATAACAGAGGCAATTGGTGATAGATGGATAATAGACCTTACAGAATTGAGAAAACTCGAACAGTTTGTGGATGACAGTGAGTTTTGTTATCAGTTCAGAAAGATTAAAGAATCCAACAAAGAAGAGCTTTCAAATTATCTTAACAAAACAGCTCAATTATCCATACAGAAAGAACTACTTCTTGATTGCCAAATTAAACGCTTCCATGAATATAAAAGACAGTTGTTGAATGTCCTCCACATCATCACCACATATAACAGGATAAGAGAAGGAAAAATAGGTGATTATTTTGTCCCGAGAACCTTTCTCTTTTCTGGGAAGGCTGCCCCAGCTTATTATTTGTGCAAACTCATAATAAAACTCATTCATAACATCAAGATGATCATAGATGCCAATGAATGGCTGAAGAACAAAATTCAGGTTGTGTTTGTGCCGAACTACAGTGTTACCCTTGCCCAGAAGATCATCCCTGCAGCAGATGTATCAGAACAGATTTCAACAGCAGGATATGAGGCATCAGGAACAGGTAATATGAAGTTTGCATTAAACGGTGCAATCACCATTGGCACCCTTGATGGTGCAAACATAGAGATTAGAGATGAGGTAGGATATGAAAACTTCTTTGCTTTTGGTCTCACTGCTGAAGAGATAATGAGTTTAAGACAGAATTATAACCCAAGAATATACTATGAGAGAAATTCCGAACTTAAAAAGGCAATAGACCAGATAAGGGATGGATACTTTTCACCAGGACAACCACATCTATTCCAGCCTATCGTTGATGCCTTGCTTAATAGGGATGAATTTTTTGTCCTTGCAGATTATGAATCCTATGTAGAGTGCCAGGAAAGGGTTGGTAAGGCATATTTAGACACAGAAAGATGGACAAAGATGGCAATTTTAAATGTTGCCCGTTCAGGCATCTTCTCCAGCGACCGTTCCATTAAGGAGTACGCCGAGAAGATTTGGGGTATTAAGGCTGTTCCTGTTTAATTAGGCATTGGTGCCAGCATGGTTTATTGAATCCATTTAAAATAAACTTAAAGGGCAGGGGAAAATGGGCAGCGAAGATCTCATAGACATACTTTTAAAGGAAAGGGATTTACTCCAGGCGTTAATAAATGCTAACCCTGATCTATTGATATGGCTTGATGATGATGGAAATATCATCGAATACAAGTCAGGAGTGCCAGATGAACAGTATGTTCAGAACAAAGAGCTTTTAGGTAAAAGTATATTTGATGAATTCATAGGTGTAGAAACTCAAAAATTCAAGGATGCTATTGAAAATGTCAGAAAGACAGGTCTGCCAGCTACCATTGAATACTCTGTTATGTTAGAAGGTGTTGAAAACTTTTTTGAGGCAAGGATTACCCCCATAAAACCCATATTGAATGAGCGTTTTTTTGTAATTATAAGGAATGTCACCTTTGCAAAAAGAGAACAGAAATTTCAGAAACAACTCAATAAAATCCTGGAGGACATAATTGATTTTTTACCTGATGCAACCTTTGTGGTGAATAAAGAGAGAAGGGTCATTGCCTGGAACAGGGCCATTGAAGCCATGACAGGTGTCAAAAAAGAAGATATTATTGGAAAGGGTGATTATGCATATTCTATACCATTTTATGGAGAAAGAAGGCCCATCCTTATAGACTTACTTTTTGAAGAAAAACCTGAAATAGAAAAAAGATATGATTTTGTTAAAAAAATAGGTGATATCTTTTTTGTAGAGACATTTGTGCCAGGTGTGTACAATGGAAAGGGTGGATATCTC